>JAHFRO010000054.1 GCA_023266245.1 Betaproteobacteria bacterium
TTGGCGCACCCGATCTGGAACAGGCGTTCCTCGCCTGCATTAACGCCTGATTCCACCCCCCGGCGAGCCTGGAAAAGCCTTTGCGATACAATACGGTTAAGCCGGAAGCGGAGCTCCGGCCTAGAGCCTATAACACCATGAAACACACGTGCGTTGCTGCCAGAATGGGTGATGGCGCGAAGCGAGGTACAGTCAATATTTCCCATATTGGCAAGCCTCGCGACAAAGCGTCCCGCGCCGGGCGGAGCAGGTTCCAAGCGTTTCGTGCTTGGATGCGACCCCGGAGCGGGACAGGGGCGCGCCGTAATGCGTGGGACTCACACGCGCCTACGCGGTCGCATCCCCATCAATGGGGCCCCTGCTCCACGCTTCGGCGCGCCGCCGATTCTGGCTGCAACCCTTAAGGGCTGGCGCGAATTTTGGCCCATGGCTTTGTCGCAAGTCCCTTGCTTAGGAGTACTAAGCGGCGGGCCTTGCTTCGCGCCCTGAGCCAAAATCGTGCCAGCGCATCGCGCGTTTCATGGTGTTATAGACTCTTACTCCGCGCGTTGGAACGGACGAGCTGGTCGCCGTTCAACACACGTTAGGGGGTTCACCAGGGGTCCCAGTGAAGCATGCCGAAGCCGCCAAGCCCGATCTGCTGATCGTGGACGACGATCCACTGATCACGGACACGCTTAATTTCGTCCTGAGCCGGGACTTCTCGGTGTACGTCGCCGATTCCCGGACGCAGGTGAAAAGCCTGTTGCGCCAGCTCGACCAGCCGCCGCAACTGGCTCTGATCGACCTCGGGTTGCCGCCCACGCCGCACCATCCCGACGAGGGGTTCCGGCTGATCAGCGAGCTGATTGCGCATTCTCCCGGCATCAAGATCGTGGTGCTCTCCGGGCAAAGCGATGAAACCAACGCACGGCACGCGCGCACGCTGGGCGCCATCGACTTCGTCGCCAAGCCGTGCGAGCCCGAAACGCTGAAAGGGCTGCTGCTGCGCGCGCTCGAAATCAGCGATGCCGAGCTCGGCGCCGCCGCCGACGGCGGCCTGATGGGCAAGAGCCTGCTGATCGAAAAGCTGCGCCAGCAGATCTCGCAGTTCGCCAATGCGCCCTTCCCGGTGCTGATCGAGGGCGAATCCGGCAGCGGCAAGGAGCTGGTCGCCCAGTCGCTGCACCGCATGAGCCAGCGCGCCTCGCGGCCGTTCCTGGCACTGAACTGCGCGGCGATTTCCCCGAATCTGGTGGAACCGACGCTGTTCGGTTACGTCAAAGGCTCGTTCACCGGCGCCACCACTTCGCGCGCCGGCTACTTCGAGGATGCCAAGGACTCGACGCTCTTCCTCGACGAGATCGGGGAGCTGCCGCTCGAACTGCAGGCGAAGCTGCTGCGCGTGCTGGAGAACGGCGAGTTTCAGCGCGTGGGCGAGACCCAGAGCCGGGTATCCAACGCGCGCGTGGTCGCCGCCACCAACCGCGACATGCGGCAGGAAATCCGCGCCGGCCGCTTTCGCGCCGACCTCTACCACCGGTTGTCGGTGTTCACCATCAACGTCCCTGCATTGCGCGACCTCGGCGAGGACAAGCGCGCCCTGCTTGATCACTATCGCGAGTTCTACGCGCGCCAGGCGCGCGTTGATCCGTTCGAGCTCGACGCCAGTGCGCTGGATGTCTGGCTCGACTACAGCTTCCCCGGCAATGTCCGTGAACTCAGAAACATCGTCATCCGGCTCACCACCAAGTTCAGCGGGCAGCGGGTGAGCGTGGAGCAGCTGCAGTCGGAGCTCGACATGGAAAATCTCGACATCGAGCTGCCGGGGCTGGCGGCGGGACAGGATTTCAAGTCGGTGCTGGAGGCGGCCAAGCGCCACCTGCAATTGCAGAAGAGCTTCAATCTCGATCACACGATCGCGCAGTGGGAGCGCGGCTACGTCGAGGCGGCGCTGATGATCACGCAGGGCAACCTGACCCAGGCCGCGAAACTGCTCGGTATCCACCGCACCACGCTCTACAGCAGGATGCAGGGCTATGCCAACCCCGGCGAGGACGCGAAGATGCCGCGCCCGGCCTCGAAATGAGGCCGCGCTACGCGGCTGAGACCTAGCTCAGAGGATCGGCGATGTATTACAGCCATTTCGGACTGAACCAGGCGCCGTTCAAGATCACGCCCAACACCGAGTTCTTCTTCAGCGGCGGCAACCGCGGCCCGGTCCTGGAGGCACTGATTTACGCCATCACCCACGGTGAGGGCATCATCAAGGTGACCGGCGAGGTGGGCAGCGGCAAGACCATGCTGTGCCACATGCTGCAGGCGCGGCTGCCGGCCCAGATCGAGACCGTCTACATCGCGAATCCCAGTGTCTCGCCCGAGGAGATCGTGCGCGCGATCGCCTTCGAACTGCAGATCGACGTCCCGCGCGACGCCCCGCGGCTCGAAGTGATGCAGGCGCTGCACGACTTCCTCCTCCGGCGCTACGCCGAGGGCAAGCGCGTCGTGGTCTTCGTGGAGGAGTCGCAGAGCATGCCGCTCGCCACCCTGGAGGAGATCCGGCTGCTCTCCAATCTCGAGACGCGCAACGACAAGCTGCTTCAGATCGTGCTGTTCGGCCAGCCCGAGCTCGACGAGAACCTGCGCCAGCCCAACATCCGGCAATTGCGCGACCGCATCACTCACAGCTTCCGGCTCGAGCCGCTCAGTCCCGGCGTGATCAGCGAGTATCTGATGTTCCGCATGCGCGCCGCGGGCTACCACGGTCCGGACCTGTTCCCGTCCCCGGTGGTGAAAACCATCGCACGCGCTTCGCAGGGGTTGACGCGGCGCGTTAACCTGATCGCCGACAAGGCGCTGCTTGCCGCGTTCTCGGAGAACACTCACACCATCAAGCCGAAGCACGTCGATGCCGCGGTGCGTGACAGCGAATTCAGCCAGCAGGTCAACCTCCGCATCGGGCCGCGTTACCTGTGGGTCGGCGCGGCACTGGTTGCGGCGGGGGCGGCGCTCGGCGTTGCCGTCCACGCGCTGCTGCAGCAGACCGCTCAACCGACGTTTGCGCCGGGCGCGGCCAGCGCCGTTGCCGCCGGAGCCGATTCCACCACGCGAAACGACCCCGATAGGGGCCCGTCTGAAGGGCCGCCGGCCGGATCCGGAGATGCGCTGGCACTGCGACCTTCGGCCGAGACGGGCGCGCCCGCGCCGGAAGCGGTCGCAACCGCACCTGCCACCGGCGCCGATGCGGCTCCGGGCGTCGCACCCGGCGGTGGAACAAAGCCCGTTGTCGCCCCTGTCAGCACCACCGGTGCCGAGGAAACCCAGGAGCCGGACCTGCTCGAAGCCCGGTTTGCCGCCACCCGGGAATGGCTCGCCACCGAAGCCCAAAACACCTACAGTATCCAGTTGCTCGGGGCAGATAACCCGCAACTGCTAAAGGAGCATCTGAACGCAATAACGAAGTTCATTGAAATGAATAAGGTTTTTGTGTATCGTACCGTTGCGAGGCAGAAACCGTACCTTACCGTCTTGTACGGCAGCTTCAGCGACCGCCGCGCGGCGCAGGAAGTTCTCGATAAGCTGCCGGCATCGCTCAAGACGAATCGGCCGTTTCTGCGGACGGTGCAAGGCATACGGGGTGAGATAAAGCGACACGAGACGTCCTAGACCGGGGAAGCAACACGGACCGGTAACGGGGAGGCGACCTTGGACCAAGGGAGAGACGAAGCGATGCGACCGACAGCGGCTGCTGCAGATGTGCTATGCACCGCGGCATTACCGGCGCGTGATGCGGCGCGGCCTTGGTTGCAGCCCAGTGGCGGCGGGCACCTTGCCCTGACCCTGGTGTTGCTGCTCGCCGGCTGCGCGCAGTTTCTGCCGAAAATCCCCCCGTCCGAAGGCCACATTTCCACCGCTCAGGTAAAAGCCGAGCCGGAGAAAGCGATCCCGCCGCCGGCGCGCGTCAGTACGTTCGTGCCCCCGCCCAAGCCCGCGGTGAAGCCGCAGACCTACAGCGTGGTGGTGAACGAAGTGCCGGTGAAGGACCTGCTGCTGGCGCTGGCGCGCGACACCAAGCAGAACATCGACGTGCACCCGGGCCTCACCGGCCTGGTGAGCCTGAACGCGATCAATGAAACGCTGCCGGCAATCCTCGACCGCGTCTCGAAGCAGGTCAATATACGCCACCGCATGGAGGGCAGCACCATCGTGGTGTCACCCGATACGCCGTACGTGAAGACCTACCGCGTCGGCTACGTGAACATGACGCGCGACACCACCTCGACCATCGGCGTCTCGGGCGAGCTTACCTCCGGTGCCGGCGCTGGCGGAGCCGCCACGGCGGGCGGAGGGACCAGCGGCTCGAGTACCGTGGTGCGCACGGTGTCCAAGAACGATTTCTGGGAGCAGCTGCGCGACAACCTCCGCGCCATCCTGAACTCCACGCGGCTGCAAAGCCTGACCGCCGGCGCCAGGGCTGAGCGTTTGGAACTGATCAAGCAGGAGCAGGAACTTCGAGTCAGGCAGATGGAAGCGGCGAGCAAAGCCGGGCCGGCGGCGCCGACGCTGGCGGCCTCGGTGAGTACCATGGGCAGCGGGCAACAGCAGACCGCGCTGGTGCCGGACGATGTCGTGGTCAACTCCGTTTCCGGCACGGTGACCGTCAACGCAACCGAGCAGCAACACCAGCTGGTGCAGCAGCACATCGACAGTATCGTCAACGCCATGCAGCGCCAGGTGCTGATCGAGGCGACCATCGTGGAAGTGACGCTGTCGGACACCTACCAGGGCGGCATCGATTGGAGCAGGCTCGCAGTCAGCGGCGGCATCACGCTCACCCAGCGGCTGCTCGGGGGCTTCGGCTCGGGGCTGACCCAGCTGGGCGCTAACTTCTTCCAGCTCGGCTACGTCAACCCGAGGACCGACGTCGGCAACATCAGCGCCACGGTGAAGTTGCTGCAGGAATTCGGCAACACGCGCGTGCTTTCCAGCCCGAAGCTGATGGCGCTCAACAACCAGACCGCGCTGCTCAAAGTGGTGGATAACGTCGTCTACTTTGAAATCCAGGCGCTGACCAGTACCACGCAGGGCGTGGCCACCACCACGTTCAACAGCACGCCGAAATTCGTTTCGGTGGGGGTCGTAATGGGGGTCACGCCCCAGATCAACGAAGACGGCCGCGTCTCGCTTACGGTGCGGCCGACGATTTCGCGCGTGCTGCGCTTCAAGGACGACCCGAATCCCAGTCTCACCGTGGCCGGCGTTCGCATCCCCAACCCGGTGCCGGAGATCCAAGTGCGCGAGATGGAATCAGTGCTGCAGGTCGGCAGCGGGCAGACGGTGATCCTCGGCGGGTTGATGCAGGACAGCATCCGCCGCGACCGGCAGCAGGTGCCAGGCGCAGATCTGCTGGAAAATGCCGGCGAACTGTTCCGCTTCCGCGACGAGCGCGTCAGCAAGACCGAGCTGGTGATTTTCCTGCGTCCGACCGTCGTCGCCAACCCGTCCCTCGAAAGCGACGAGCTCAAGTTCTTCCAACGCTTCCTGCCCCAATCCGAAAAGCAACCTGAAAAGGCCGGCGCCGCGCGATGAGCCTGTTGATGAAGGCCTTGGAAAAGGCCGCCAAAGACCGGGTTGACGCACGCACCGAGACGGTCGCGGCCACCGCCACGGCCAAGGCCGAGCTTTCGCTCGAGCCGCTTGCCGCGGAAACACCCGCGGCGCCCAGGCCGGAGGGTGTGCCGCGACCCGCCACGCCACCGCGCACGCCGGCGACAGCAGCCACGCGCGAGCAGGCCCAAGCCGCCACCGTGCTGCAGGCAGCCGGCCGCCCCCAAGGAGTCGGAGTGGGTACCTACCTGCGTACCCATCAAGTAGTGGTGCTCGGGACGGTCGCCGGGTTCATTGCGGTGGGCTTCGGGATTTACGTCGCCCTGCAGATTTTTCAGCCGGGCCTGTTCGTGCGCCAGCCGCCGATGGCGCCCAAGGCGCCCGCATCCCCGTTAGCCCAGGCGCCTGCCGCACCCGCTAACACCCCGGCGCCGCTGCCCGCCGCCCCGCTGCTGCAGGCAAGCGCCGCCGAGCCCACTGCGACACCCGCTCCCCGCGAGAAACCACAGGCGGTGGCGCCGGTCGCCCCGCCGGTTGAGACGCCACGCAACACCATCGTGGTCAGCCGCGCCAGCCCGGAGCCGGCCCTCAATCCGCTGCTCACCGAAGCCTACGCCGCGCTCGAGGCGAACCGGCTGGAGCCGGCGAAAAGCCTCTACAACCAGCTGCTGCGCACGGAGCCGAAGAACGTCGACGCGCTGCTCGGAATGGCGGCCATTGCCACGCTGGAAGGCAACAGCGACGAGGCGGCCAAGCACTATCTGCAAATACTCGAACTCGATCCACGGCACGCGCTGGCGCAGAGCGGGCTGATCGGCATGCTTGGGCGCGCCGACCCGCTTGCCGCTGAATCCAGACTCAAGCAGTTGATTGCGCGCGAGCCCTCGGCCCATCTTTACTTCACGCTGGGCAATCTCTACGCCGACCAGTCACTGTGGGCGGCCGCGCAGCAGGCTTACTTCCAGGCCCACCACCTCGAGCCAGCCAACCCCGACTACGCGTACAACCTGGCCATCGGCCTCGAGCATGTGAGCCAGCCCAAGGTGGCGCTCGGCTTCTACCGGCGCGCGACGCAGCTTGCCGCTGCCAAAGGCCGCGCCAACTTCAACCTCGCACAGGCCCAAGAGCGCATCAGCAGACTCGCCGCGCAGGTAGAATAGCCGGCCGTGGAAGTCCGTCCCACCGACCATGGCTGAACAGCGCAAGAAACTCCGCCTCGGCGAACTGCTGGTGCAACAGGGGCTGATCACCACCGATCAGCTCTCGATCGCGCTCGCCGAGCAACGCCACAACAACATCCCCATCGGGCGCCTCCTGGTGCGGCTCGGCTTCGTCACGGAAAGCGCCATCCGCGACATCATGGCGCGCACCATCGGCCAGGAATCCATTGACCTGGCGCAGGTGGTGGCCGATTCCGAAGCGCTCAGGCACGTGCCCCAGGAGTTCGCCCGCCGCAACCGCGTCCTGCCGATCGCGTTCGACCCCGCGGATCAAGTGCTCACCATTGCCACCACCGAGATCTTCAACGTGGTGGCGATGGACCAGCTGCGTGCGACGCTCGGGCCCCAGATCGAGATCAAGACCCAGCTCGCAGCCGAGGCGCAGCTCGAGGACTACATCGACCAGTTTTACGGCTACGAGCTCTCGGTCGACGGCATCCTCAAGGAGATCGAGACCGGAGAGATCGACTACGAGAGCCTGCAGGCGGTAGGCGGTGGCGACGAGTACACACAACCGATGGTGCGGCTGGTGAACGCGCTGCTGGTGGACGCGGTCAAGCGCGGCGCATCCGACATCCATTTCGAGCCGGAGTACGCGTTTCTGCGCATCCGCTACCGCATCGACGGGGTGCTCGAGACGGTGCGAAGCCTGCACAAGACCTACATGCCGGGCATCACGGTGCGGGTGAAGGTCGTGAGCACCATGAACATCGCGGAATCACGCGCGCCGCAGGACGGGCGCCTCTCGCTTACGCTCAACGGCCGGCCGGTGGACTTTCGCGTATCCACCCAGCCGACCATCTACGGCGAGAACATCGTGCTGCGCGTGCTCGATCGCGAGAAATCGATCATCAGCCTCGACCGCATGAACCTGACCAAGGAGACGCTGGCGAAACTGAACCTCATGCTGGCGCGGCCGGAAGGCATCCTCATCGTCACCGGCCCCACCGGGGCCGGCAAGACCACTACACTCTACTCGCTGCTGTCACAGGTCAATGACGAGACCGTCAACATCATGACGCTGGAAGATCCGGTGGAATATCCGCTCACCCTGATGCGGCAGACCTCGGTGAACGAGGTTGCGCGCATGGATTTCGCCGATGGCATCCGCGCCATCATGCGCCAGGACCCGGACATCATCCTGGTGGGCGAGGTGCGTGACAAGGAAACCGCAGAGATGGCGTTCCGCGCGGCGATGACCGGCCACCAGGTATTTACCACGCTGCACACCAACTCCGCGCTCGGCGCCTTTCCCCGGCTGCTCGACATCGGCATCCAGCCGGACATCATGGCCGGCAACATCATCGGGGTGGTCGCGCAACGACTGGTGCGCGTGCTGTGCGCGCACTGCAAGGAGGCCTACGCTCCCCCCAAGGAAGAGCGTCAGCTGCTCGGTGACTCGTCGCAGAGGGTCTCCTACCTCTACCGTCAGGTCGGCTGCAAGCAGTGCGACAACAAGGGCTACAAGGGCCGCACCGCGATCATGGAGCTGCTGGTGATGGACGGTGACCTCGATGAGCTGGTGGCGCGCCGTGCCACCGCCAAGGAACTGCGCGCGGCGGCGCTCGCCAAGGGCTTTCGGCCGCTCGCCGAGGAAGGCCTGCGGCGGGTGATCGACGGCACCACCAGCCTCGCCGAGATCGCGCGCGCGGTAGACCTCACCGGGCGCTACGGTTAGTTTCAAGTCTAAGGTTTAAGGTTTAAGGTTTGAAGTTGGGAGCGTGCGATTTGCTGTCAACTTTAGACTTGAGACCTTAAACTTGAAACCGAACTAAAGCATGCCTTCCTACGAGTACAAAGCGGTAGATAAGACCGGCCGGCCCGCGCGCGGCGGGCTCGAGGCGGTCAACGAGGTCGACCTCGAGCTGCGGCTGCGGCGCATGGGGCTGGACCTCATCACCTACAAGCAGGTCGAACGCCAGGGGTCCACTTTCGGCCGCGGCGGCAAGATCACGCGCCAGGACCTCATCAACTTCTGCTTCGACATGGAGCAGATGTACCGGTCCGGCATCCCGATCATCGACGGGCTGCGCGACCTGCGCGATTCCAGCGACAACCCGCGCTTCCGCGACGTGCTCACGGTGATGACCGAGGACATGGAGGGCGGCAGGGTGCTGTCGCAGTGCGCGGCCGCGCACCCGGAAGTATTCGACAACGTGTTCGTCAGCCTGCTCAGGGCCGGCGAGCAGAGCGGGCGGCTTACCGAAGTGTTCGAAAACCTCGCCGCATCGCTCCGGTGGCAGGACGAGCTGGTGTCCCAGACCAAGCGCCTGCTGATCTACCCGTCGCTGGTGCTGGTGGTGGTCACGGCGGTGGTGATGTTCCTGCTGGTATACCTCGTGCCGCAGGTGACCTCTCTGCTGCGGACCATGGGCATCGAGCTGCCGATGCAGACCAAGGCGCTGATCTACACCTCCAATTTCGTGATCGCCTACTGGCCGTTCGTGTTCGGCGCGCCGATCGTGCTGGCAGCCGTACTGGTGGTCGTGATCAGGCGCAGCCCGAAAGCCGCCTACCTGTGGGATTACGCCAAGCTGAACCTGCCGGTTACCGGGCAGATCCTGCAAAAAATCATTCTGGCCCGCTTCGCCAACTTCTTCGCGCTGATGTATCAGTCGGGCATCACCGTGCTCGATGCATTGAAGACCAGCGAAGATATCGTGGACAACCGGGTCATCGCCGACGGGCTGATGCGCGCCGGCCAGCAGATCAATGCCGGCGAGAGCCTCACCGAAACATTCCAGAACCTGGGAATGTTCCCGCCGCTGGTGATCCGCATGCTGCGGGTGGGTGAGGCGACGGGCGCGATCGACGTCGCGCTGCGCAACGTCAACTATTTTTACACCCGCGACGTCCGCGAAGCGGTGGACAAGGCCCTCAAGCTGCTCGAGCCCAGTCTCACGCTCGGGCTGGGCGCGGTTCTTGCCTTCATCATGTGGTCGGTGCTCTCCCCGGTGTATGATATTTTGGGCAAAATGAGGTTCTAAATGGCTGACAAACTGCTCATCGGCCTTTCGGCGCAGGGCGCGACGGTGGCGCATTGGCGCGGCAACAAGATTGCCGAGTGCTACACGTTCGCCAACGACGACGGCGGCCAAGCTGGTTTCAAGGAGCACCTCGCCTCGATTGCCAACGTGCCGGTCTACATCATGGTGGACGCGGTCGAGGAAGATTACCGCTTCGAAACCCTGCCGCACGCCTTCGGTTCCGACCGCGCCGAAATGGTCGGCCGCAAGCTCAAGCAGCACTACCGCAACACGCCCTACATGACCGCGTGGCGGGTCGGGCGCGACAGCGGCAAGCGGCGCGATGACCGCTATCTGTTCTCTGCGCTCACCAACTCCGAGCTGATCGACGACTGGCTGAAGGCGGTCGTCGCCCGCGGCCTGCCGGTGGCCGGGATTTACCTGTTGCCGATGGTGAGCGCGGCGTTGCTGCAGAAGCTCGACGTCAAGGCGGTGAATCTGCTGATCGTGGCCCAGCATAGCGGGGGGCTACGGCTCACCTTCTTCCGCGACCGCCAGTTCCGGCTGAGCCGCCTGACGCGCGGAGACAGCGGCAGGAGCGAGAACCGCGCCC
This sequence comes from Betaproteobacteria bacterium, assembly GCA_023266245.1. Lineage (GTDB taxonomy): Bacteria > Pseudomonadota > Gammaproteobacteria > Burkholderiales > SG8-41 > SG8-41. The sequence continues at coordinate 10,386 of JAHFRO010000054.1, forward strand.
GCTACTTCACCGAGGAAATATCGAACACCCGGCTCTACCTCCACGCCCTGCGCACCATGACGCTCGACGAGCATCTCACGGTGCTGCTCGTAGACCGCGGCGACGAGCTCATGGAGGTGGCGGCAGGCATCGCGCGCGACAATCCGAGCCTCGAGTGCGTGCGGCTCGGCCGCCAGGAAATCGCTGCGCGTCTCGACCTTGCCGAATCGCTGCTCGACGTGTCGCCGTACGTGATCTACCTGCACCTGCTGGGATTCCAAGCGCCGCAAAGCAACCTTGCGCCGGCGAACGTCACCCTGGGCCACAAGCGTTATCAGGCGCGCCGCGCCCTCTACGCCGGCAGTGCCGCGCTCGCGCTCGGCGCCGCCGTGTGGACCGGCGCCAATCTTTTCCAGACGCTGGCGCTGCGCGGCGAGGAGGAAGACGCGGCGCGCCAGACCGCGCAGCTCTCCGCGCGCTATCTCGAGATCACCCGTCAGTTTCCGGCCGCGCCGGCATCCGCGGAGAACCTCAAGAAGGCGGTCGAGATCGCGCAAAAACTGCGTGAGAGCGTGCGCACGCCGGATATGATGATGGCGATGGTGAGTCGCGCGCTCGAGCCGAGCCCGACCCTCGTCATCAAGGAGTTCGGGTGGAAGTACGGCCTCACCGAAATCGAGCTCGAAGGTGCCGGGGGCCGCGCCGCTACCGCCGCCGCCGCCGAAACCCCGGCACCCACGGGCTCGGCCGTGGTGCGCAAGCAGAGCGGGCTGATCGAAGGCGAAATCCGCCCGTTTCGCGGCGACTTCCGCGCCGCGATCGAGATCATTAATGGCTTCGCCGACCGTCTCGCCAGGGAGCCGGCGGTGGCCGGAGTGCGGGTGGTCAAGCTTCCGCTTAACGTCAACCCGGCATTGTCGCTCTCCGGCAACACGCTCGACAGCCCCGAGCAAAGCGGCACGGCCGAATTCAAGCTGTTGCTGGTGCTCAAACCCAACATATGATCCAGGACGACCTTCAGGCTTTGAGGAACCCGCTGCTGGCGCTGCTGGCGGTGCTGGTGGTGGCGGCCGCTGCGATCTATTCCACCGAGCAATTGATGGTGTCGGCAAACCAACAGCTGGCGCAGCAGCAGGCGCAGCTCAAGGCAGCGCGCACGCGGTTGCAGAAATCGGGGGATGAAAAGGACATCATCATCCGTTACCTTGACAGCTTCCGGCAGCTGCAACGCGCCGGCTTTGTCGGAGACGAGCAGCGCATCAACTGGCTCGACGGGCTGCGTCTCACCAACCAGCAGGCCGATCTGTTCGGCGTGGACTACCAGATCGGCGCGCAGAAGCCCTATGCTTACGCCGCCGAATACAATCCGGGGCAGCTCGAGCTCAACCAGTCGGCGATGAAGTTGCGCTTCCGGCTGCTGCACGAAGAGGACATGATGCGGTTCTTCACCCTGCTCGCGCGCCAGGGCGCGGGCATCTTCACCATCGAACAATGCGGCATGCGGCGCATCGACACCGGCGGCGTGATCCGCTTCCAGCCCAACGTCATGGCTGAGTGCGAATTGTCGTGGATCACGGCCAGGGTGGGCGCCGGCGGAGAACGGAAATGATGCGGCGCCTCGCACTCGCCTGCGTACTCGCGGTGATCGCCGCTCCGGCGCAGGCGGCTGACTCGCTCGGGCGGCTGTTCTTCACACCCACCCAGCGGGCATCGCTCGACGTCGCCCGCAGCCAGAAAACGCGGGTCACGGTCGCAACCGAGAAAACCGACGAGGAAGCCGCGCCGGCGCCGGAGGTCCTCACCTACGGGGGCATGGTGCGGCGGAGCGACGGCAAGACCACGGTGTGGATCAACAACCGGGCCTTGCATGACAGGGAGCCGGTGGGCGGAACCTCGATCATCAACCAGGTGCAGCCCGATGGCGGTATTTCACTGCAGATGCCGCAGTCCAATCGCAGCGTGGACCTCAAGGTGGGACAGAGCGTGGAGCTCCTGTCCGGCTCGATCGAGGATAACTACACGCGCCGGGCCACCGCTCCCAAGCCGGAGCCCAAACCGGCGGCCAAGACCGCGGCGGGTGCTGCGCCGGCTGAGCGCAAGACGGACGATGCGCAAGCCCGCGCGCGGCGCGGTCGGCAAGACCTGGAGGAGACGGAGAGCACTGCCCCGCCGCGGGCGGCAAAACCGGCGGCGGCCCCGGTTGAATCGGGCAGCGGTCGTTAATGGCGCCATGGCGTCCCGTTTTCACCTCCAGCACCGCTTTGTCCGCGCCATGCAGGGCGGGCAGGCAATCATCCTCATTTTGCTGATGGTCGGAATGGGCGTCGCGATGCTGGTCTACGGCATGGTCAATTTGACCTCGCTCGCCCAACGCGACAGCAACACGGCGGCGGCGCTCGCTCAGGCGAAGCAGGCCCTGATCGGTCGGGCCGTGTCGGATGATACGCGGCCGGGATCGCTGCCCTGCCCGGACACCAACGACGACGGCTCGGCGGAGCTGTTTGTCGGCGCGGATTGCCCGAGCTACATCGGCCGGCTGCCGTGGCGCACTCTGGGACTACCGGATCTGCGCGACGACGCCGGCGAGCGCCTGTGGTATGCCCTTTCGAACAACTTCCGCGACGACATGTCGGCCGGGCCACTCAACAGCGACACCAAGGGCAACCGCATCGTATATCTCGAGAGCACCGCGGTCACGCTCAATGCCGAGGCGGTGGCGGTCATCTTCGCGCCGGGGCCAATCATCAGCGGCCAGAACCGCGATGCGACCCTGGCCTTGTGCCCCACCACCGGCACCACGATCGCGCGCAATCTGTGCGCCGCGAACTATCTGGACACTACGGGGGGCGCGAACAACGCCACGAACACTGGACCGTACGTCATGGCACAGCGTTCGGCCAGTTTCAACGACCGCCTGCTCGTCATCACCACCGCCGAGCTCATGCCGCCGGTTGAGCAGCGCGTCGCGCGCGAGTTGAGGACAATCCTGCAAAGCTACAAGACGGCCACGGCGGCGCTGGGCTATAACGGTGGAGCCGGAGTCTACCCCTGGGCCGATTTGAGCGACGGCTTCAGCGATGCCCCCCCGTACCAGGCCGTCGGCGTAGGACTCAACCGCGGTCGCATTCCGGCACTGGGCGCCTCTCCGCGCAACTGGGGTGATCCCGGCCCTCCCGCCGTTCCCACGCTGCCCGCCTGGTTCGTTAACAACAACTGGAGATTGGTGATCTACTACTCGGCAGGGCAGAACTTCCTGGAGGCGGGCGGCTGCAGCTCGTGCGTGGCTCCGACGCTCAGCGTGGACGGGGTCGCGGGCAAGGAGGTCGTGATCATCATGCCCGGGCCCGCGGGAGTGAGCGGCTCGCACGTCAGCTGGCCCACCAATTATTTCGAAGACCTCGAGAACAACGACAACGGCAACGATCTCTATGTCACTCCGACTTCAACAGCGTACGCGCGTGACCGTATCTACACGATCCCTTGAGCGCTCCGCCGGCTTTACCGTGATCGAGCTCGCTGTGGTGCTCGTGGTCATCGCGCTCTTGCTCGGAAGCATACTGGTCCCGCTGCAGACCCAGGTAGCACAGCGCCAGATCGGCGACACGCAAAAAACGCTGGAGGAAATCAGGGAGGCGCTGGTCGGCTTCGCCATCGCCAAGGGCTACCTGCCGTGTACCGACGTCACCTCGGGCGCCGGCGCGAACGACGGCGTCGAGGACGTCAACGCGGTAGGAACCTGCGTGAGCTCGACGGCGGGCAATGTGCCGTGGGTGACCCTCGGGCTCGGTGCCTCCGACGTCTGGGGCAACCGCTTCCGCTACCGGGTGGATGCGGATTTCGCCCAGCGTCCCCCCGCGGCAGCGTTCAATCTCACTACCGGCGCCGATCTCAACGTATGCACGAAGAATGGATGCCCAACAGCGGCAACGCGGCTCACTTCCTCTACGGCGGGGGATGGCGCGGTCGCGGTGATCTTATCCCTCGGCAAGAACGGCTACGGCGCGATCAAAGCCGACACGGGAACCGCCAATCCGGCTCCCCCCGCGGCCAATGCAGACGAGCAGGAGAACACCGGCGGCGCGACCTACGTGAGCCGCACCATCACCCCGTTGGGCTCGGCGGAAGAGTTCGACGACATCGTGACCTGGCTGGGCAAGTACACGCTGTTTCAGCGCATGGTCGCCGCGGGCAAGCTGCCCTAGAGCCTCTTAGGGCGCGCGCCCTTCGCGCGTCAGCACGAAGCACACCGTGCCC
>JAHFRO010000184.1:0-2823 GCA_023266245.1 Betaproteobacteria bacterium
CCAACCGGCCTTCGTTCAGGAACAGGATTTCGTCAGCCAGCCGCCGCGCCTGGCCGAGGTTGTGGGTGGTCATGACGATCTTGGTGCCGCTGGCGTGGATCGCCACGATAATGCTTTCGATATCGCGCGTCGAGGCCGGGTCGAGGTTGGCGGTCGGCTCATCGAGAAACAGCACCTCGGGGCCGAGCGCCCACGCCCGCGCCAGGGCAAGGCGCTGCTGCTCGCCGCCCGAGAGCACGCGCGCCGGCCGTTCCGCCTTGCCGGCCAGCCCCACTCCCTCGAGCACGTCGCGCGCCCGCAGTTCGCGCTCGGTACGGGAGACCCCGGCGAGCCGGAGACCGTAGGTGATGTTGGCAAGCGCGGAACGACGCAGCATCACCGGCCGCTGGAATACCATCGCCTGCTGTCTGCCCCGCGCGCCATATTGACTGCCGTGCCACTCCACGGAGCCGGAAGTCGGCTGCAGCAACCCGTGGACAAGCCGCATCAGCACGCTTTTGCCCGCACCGTTGGGACCGAGAATCACGGTGCGCGGTCCGGCGGCTATGACGCAGGAGACGCGGTCGATGATCGTCCGGCCCCCGGCCTCGAAGCTCACTTCTTTGAGTTCCAGCGGCAACATCGCTAAACGCGTTGCGGTGCGCGCTCAACCGAGGCGGCGCTGCACCACCTCCTTGATCAAGTAAGCAGCGCTGTTCAGCAGCAGCACCAGCGCGAGAAGTATCATCCCCAGGCCGAGTGCCAGCGGCAGATCGCCCTTGCTCGTTTCCAGCGCGATCGCGGTGGTCATCACCCGCGTGACTCCGTCGATGTTGCCGCCGACGATGATGACGGCTCCGACTTCGGCCGCGGCGCGTCCGAAGCCGGCGAGCACGATGGTGACCAGCGAGAAGCGCGTATCCCAGATCAGGGTCAAGGCCGCGGCGTACGGGCCGGCGCCCAATGAGCGCAGCTGCTCCTCGTACTCGTGCCAGGCATCCTCGATCACCTGCCGCGACAGCGCCGCCACGATCGGCAGTATCAGTATCGACTGCGCGACCACCATCGCCGCCGGGGTGAACAGCAGTCCAAACTCCCCGAGCGGCCCCGCGCGCGACAGCAACAGGTACACCAGCAGCCCGACCACCACCGGCGGCAGGCCCATCAATGCGTTCAGCACCACGATCAGCGTCCTGCGGCCGGGGAACTGTCCGACGGCTATCGCGGCCCCCAACGGCAGGCCGAGCGCGGTGGCAACCACCACCGCCGTCAGGCTCACCTGCAGGCTGAGCGCGATGATCTCGATCAGCTTAGGATCGAAGCCGCCGATCAGCTGCAGTGCTTCACCGAACGCCCGAACGATGCTGTCCATTGAAAAGCCGGTTTAGATGTAATCGTGCCTGTTTCATGCACCGCCCGCCATGATAACGGCTAGACGGCGGCACCAAAAGACACCATGCCGGGACGCCCCGGGACCGCTGCCCGGTGCGGAATCCGGTAAAATTGGGAGCGCTGTCCGGAGACCTCGATGAACGACCCCTCGCAATCGCTGCGCGCGCTGAGCTGCGCCGACGACTACGATCCAAACTCGATGCCGGTGGCGAAGGCGCGCGAGCTCATCGTGCGTTTTCTCTCGCCGGTCACTGCCATCGAGCGCGTACACGTGCGCTCCGCGCTCGGACGCGTGCTCGCGGAGGATGTGATCTCACCCCTCAATGTGCCGGCCCATGACAATTCAGCCATGGACGGCTATGCGGTGCGCTTTGCCGACCTCAAGGGCGACGGGGACGTCGCGTTGAAGGTCGCGGGCAGCGCCTTCGCCGGGGCCCCGTTCAAGGGCGCGGTGAAGGCCGGCGAATGCGTGCGCATCATGACCGGCGGGGTCGTTCCACCGGGTGCGGACACCATCGTGATGCAGGAGCACGTCAAGGCGGAGAAGGACCGGGTCACTATCGGGCCGGGATACAGGAAGGGGCAGAACCTGCGGCGCGCCGGCGAAGACCTCGCAGCGGGACAGGTCGCGTTGAAGCGCGGGCTCGCGCTGCGGCCGGCCGAAATCGGGCTCATTTCCTCGCTCGGGATCGGGGAAGTCACCGTCTACCGCCGGCTGCGCGTGGCGTTTTTCTCGACCGGCGACGAGCTGGTCTCGATCGGTACCGTGCCCGCGGCAGGCCAGATCTACGACAGCAACCGCTACACCATACATGGGATGCTCACGCGCCTCGGTTGCGAGGTGATCGACATGGGCGTGGTGCACGACGATCCCAAGCTGCTCGAGCGCGCGTTCGTCGAAGCGGCGGAGGCAGCCGACGTGGTGATCACCAGCGGCGGCGTTTCCGTCGGCGAGGCGGATTTCGTCAAGGACCTGCTCAACAAGCTGGGCGAGGTGGTGTTCTGGAAGATCGCGATGAAACCCGGGCGCCCCCTTGCCTATGGCAGGATCGGCGGGGCGCACTTCTTCGGGCTGCCCGGCAACCCGGTGTCGGTGATGGTGACCTTCTACCAGTTCGTGCGCGACGCCCTGCTCAAGCTGTCGGGGCGCGACCCGGTGCCGCCGCTGCCCACTTTCAAGGTGCTCTGCGTGAGCAACCTCAAGAAGGCGCCGGGCCGCACCGAGTTCCAGCGCGGCATCCTTTCCCAAGACGCCGCGGGCAACTGGAGCGTGCGCGTCACCGGCGACCAGGGGTCCGGCATCCTGCGCTCGATGGCGGAGGCGAACTGCTTCATCATCCTGCCCGATGTGCAGGGTAACGTCGCCGCGGGCACGCTGGTCGAAGTACAGGTGATGGAAGGCGTCGTCTAGCTACCCGAGATCAAGAACCGGATTTAGCCGCAGATAAACGC
>JAHFRO010000184.1:2923-4973 GCA_023266245.1 Betaproteobacteria bacterium
GCCAGGAACGCGATCGCGCAGATCCTGATCAACTCGCGCATGTCGGCCGAGGGCCACCGGCCGGTGTGCCAGGACACGGGGATCTGCGTGGTCTATCTCAAGATCGGAATGGACGTGCGCTGGGACGCGACCCTGGGGGTCGCCGAGATGGTCAACGAAGGCGTGCGCCGCGCTTATACCGACAAAGACAATCCGCTGCGCGCCTCGATGCTCGCCGACCCCGCTGGCGCGCGCAAGAATACGCGCGACAACACGCCGGCGATGGTGTACATGGAGGTCGTCCCGGGCGACCAGATCGAGATCAAGCTCGCGGCCAAGGGCGGGGGCTCGGAGAACAAGTCGCGGTTTGCCATGCTCAACCCGAGCGACAGCGTGGTGGAGTGGATCCTCGAGCAGGTCCCGACCATGGGCGGCGACTGGTGCCCGCCGGGAATGCTGGGAGTCGGCATCGGCGGAACCGCCGAGAAGGCCATGATGCTCGCGAAGGAATCGCTGCTCGATCCCCTCGACATGCACGAGCTCAAGGCGCGCGGACCGAAAACGCGCGCCGAGGAGCTGCGGATCGAGATCTTCGAGAAGGTCAACGCGCTCGGCATCGGGGCGCAGGGACTGGGGGGACTCACCACCGTGCTCGACGTCAAGGTGCTCGACTTTCCGACCCACGCCACCTCTCTGCCGGTAGCGGTGATCCCGAACTGCGTCGCGACGCGCCATGTCGAATTCCGCCTCGACGGCTCCGGGCCCGCGCAATTCGAGGCGCCGAGCCTCGAGCACTGGCCCAAGCTCACGCTCGACCTCGCGAGCGGCGCGAAGCGAGTCAACCTCGAGACCCTCACGAAAGCCGACACCGCGAGATGGAAAGCCGGCGACCGGCTGCTGCTCAGCGGGAAAATCCTCACCGGCCGGGACGCGGCCCACAAGCGGCTCGCGGACCTCATCGCCAAGGGCGAGAAGCTGCCGGTGGACCTGACCAACCGCCTCATTTATTACGTCGGGCCGGTTGACCCGGTGCGCGATGAAGTCGTCGGCCCGGCAGGTCCTACGACTTCGCGCCGCATGGACAAGTTCATGGAAACCATGCTGTCGAAGACGGGGTTCCTGGGCTCGATCGGCAAGTCGGAACGCGGCCCGCAGGCGGTCGAGGCGATCAAGCGCCACCAGGGCGTGCATCTCATCGCGATCGGCGGCGCCGCCTACCTCGTCTCAAAGGCGATCCGCTCCGCGCGCGTCCTGGCGTTCGAGGACCTCGGCATGGAAGCGATCCACGAGTTCGAGGTGAAGGACATGCCGGTCACGGTCGCGGTGGACACTGGCGGCAATTCAGTGCACGACACCGGTCCGCGCGAATGGCGCGCGCGCATCGGCAAGATCCCGGTTGCTGTGGCGTGAAACCGCAATACCCGCAACCGGACGGGTAACAGCAAGCATGCCTGAAGCTGGGACGCGCCGGACAACAAAAAAGCCCGGCAAACCCCGGGCTTTGTTTGATTTAGTGCTGGGCTACTTCTTTTTCATGGGTTCGGGCGCACTCGCCGCGGCCTTGATGCCCTTCTCCCTCTTGTAGCGCTCGACTGCGCGGTCCTGCGCTTTCGCGAGGTCGTCAGCGTCCTTCTTCGCTACATCGGCGGCCTTCTTCTTGGCTTCTTCCGCCTTGGCCGGATCGACCGGCGGGGCCGGCGGCAGCTTGGCGTAGGCTACGCCGACTACGCAGGCGACCAGCAGCGCCGGAACGATCTTCCAGAATTTTGGCGCGTTCATAGTTTCCATCCCTCCTTCATCCCGGATGCCGCTTGCGGCGATGCGGTCGATCCCGCAGCCCGGCCGGATTTTTGTTCGTTATACCAGTATTCGTGGTGCTCCTTGGCCCAGGCTTCGTCCACACTGCCGTCGCCTCCACGGATTCTCATGGAATCGTAGGCCCCTTCGACCCCAACCGTTCCCATGTAAATATGTCCGAGGGCGACGGCGACGTAGATGACAGCGGCGACGGCATGCACTACGTTCACCAATTGCATGGTACCGCGCCCCTGGCCAAAGTTGGGAAAATCCA
>JAHFRO010000020.1:0-36910 GCA_023266245.1 Betaproteobacteria bacterium
GCGTGCCGTGGAGGAGGGTTGCGGATGGATGTGACGGTTGCCATCGATTGCATGGGCGGCGATCACGGCGCGCACGTCACCGTGCCGGCGGTGCTGAACCTCATGCGCCGCGATCCGGAAATCTCGTTCATCCTGGTCGGACGTCGCGAGGCGATCGAGCGCGAGCTGGCACGCCTCGGCGCCGCACCGGGCGCGCGGCTCAGGGTCCAGCACGCGAGCGAAGTCGTCGAGATGGATGAATCGCCTGTGACGGCGCTGCGCAACAAGAAGGACTCCTCGATACGCGTCGCGGTCAACCTGGTCAAGCACGGCGAGGCCGCGGCCTGCGTCAGCGCCGGCAATACCGGCGCCGTGATGGCGATCTCGCGCTTCGTGCTGAAAACCTTGCCCGGCATCGACCGTCCGGCGATTGCCGCCATTTTGCCGACGCTCAAGGGCCACACCTATATCCTCGACCTCGGCGCCAACGTCAACTGCACGCCCGAGCATCTGCTGCAGTTCGGCATCATGTGCGCGGAGCTGGTGAGCTCGATCGAGCACAAGGAACGCCCCACTGTGGGCCTGCTCAACATCGGCGTGGAAGACATCAAGGGCAACGAGCTGGTGAAGCGTGCCGCGGAACTGATGCGCGCGAGTGGTCTTAATTTCTATGGTTACGTCGAAGGTGACGATATCTACAAAGGCACTACCGACGTGGTGGTGTGCGACGGTTTTGTCGGCAACGTTGCGCTCAAGACCTCGGAAGGACTGGCGCAGATGCTCGCCACCTATCTGCGCGAGGAATTCGGCCGCAATCCTTTTACCCGACTCGCCAGGCTGGTAGCGCTGCCGGTGATCAACACCTTCAAGCGCCGCGTCGACCACCGCCGCTACAACGGCGCCAGCCTGCTGGGCTTGCGTGGCATCGTCGTCAAGAGCCACGGCTCGGCCGACGGGTTCAGCTTCGAGTTCGCCATCCAGCGTGCGGTGGATGAAGCGCGCAGCGGTGTGCTCGCGCACATCACCGAGCGCATGGCGGCCATACACAAGAGTGCGGCGTGAACAGCAACTACTCCAGGATAGTCGGCACCGGCAGCTATCTCCCGGCAAAAGTGCTGACCAACCATGACCTCGAGCGCATGGTGAACACCTCCGACGAGTGGATCTACAGTCGCACCGGAATCCGTCAGCGGCACATCGCGGCGGACGGGGAAAGCACGAGCGATCTGGCGCTGCACGCCAGCCGCAATGCGATCGCGGCAGCCGGTATCACGCCACGGGACCTCGATCTCATCGTGGTGGCGACCACCACGCCCGACATGGTGTTTCCGAGCACGGCGTGCATACTGCAATCCAAGCTCGGCATCAGGAACTGTCCGGCGTTCGACGTGCAGGCGGTGTGCAGCGGTTTCATCTACGGGCTCGCCACCGCTGACCAGTTCATGCGTTCGGGACGCTATCGCCACGCGCTGGTGGTGGCAGCGGAGATCTATTCCCGCATCCTGGACTGGACTGACCGCAGCACCTGCGTGCTGTTCGGCGACGGCGCAGGGGCGGTCGTGCTCCGGCGCAGCGATGCCCCGGGCATCCTGTCGAGCCATCTGCACGCCGACGGGTCATACGCCAGGATGCTGTCAGTGCCGGGAACGGTGTGCGGAGGCAAGGTGAGCGGCCGGCCGTTGCTGCAGATGGACGGCGGCGGGGTATTCAGGTTCGCGGTCAGGGTGCTTGATGAAATCGTCGAGGAAACGCTGGCGGCGAACCAGTTGCGGAAGACCGACATCAACTGGCTGATCCCGCATCAGGCCAACATCCGTATCATCCACGCCACCGCGAAAAAGCTCGGCCTGAGCATGGAAAAAGTGGTGGTGACGGTGGACCGCCACGCCAATACCTCGGCCGCTTCCATCCCCCTCGCGCTCGACGAGGCGGTGCGCGACGGGCGCCTCCGCTCCGGGCAGCACGTGCTGATGGAGGCTGTCGGCGGCGGCTTCACCTGGGGCGCGGTGCTGGTCAAATGGTAGTTTCGAGTTGCGAGTTTCTGGTTTCGAGTTAAAACCCCATAAACTCGCATTGTGAAGAAACAAGAAAACCGGTCATGAAATTCGCGATGGTATTTCCGGGGCAGGGCTCGCAGTCGGTGGGCATGATGCAGGCCTTCGTCGAATCGAAGGCGGTGCGCCAGGTCTTCACCGAGGCTTCCGAGGCGCTGGAGCAGGACCTGTGGAAACTGGTGACAGAAGGCCCGCCGGAGGAACTCAATGCCACGGTCAACACCCAGCCGGTGATGCTCACCGCGGGTTACGCGGTATACCGCGCGTGGCGCGAGGCGGGCGGCACCGAGCCGGCACTGGTCGCCGGCCACAGCCTCGGTGAATATACGGCGTTGGTGGCGGCGGGTGTGGTCACCTTCCGCGATGCGCTGCCGCTGGTGCGCTTCCGCGCGCAAGCGATGCAGGAAGCAGTGCCGATGGGACAAGGCGCGATGGCGGCGATCTTCGGACTCGATGACGAAGCGGTACTCGTCGCGTGCCGCGAAGCCGCGCAGGGCGAAGTCGCCGAGCCGGTCAACTTCAATGCGCCGAGCCAGGTCGTGATCGCCGGCCACAAGGCCGCGGTGGAACGTGCCGTGACGGCGGCGAAAGCCAAAGGCGCGAAACGCGCGGTGATGCTGCCCGTGAGCGCGCCGTTTCATTCCTCGCTGTTAAAACTCGCCGCCGAGCGGTTGTCGGGATATCTCGGGAAAGTAAGCTTCAGTGCACCCCGGATTCCGGTCGTCAATAACGTGGACGTCGCCGTGGAAAACGATCCGCAGCGCATCAAGAATGCGCTTGCGCGGCAGGCCTGCAATCCAGTGCGCTGGGTGGAGGTGGTGCGCCGCATCGCTGGAATGGGAATCGCACATGTAGCGGAGTGCGGGCCGGGCAAGGTGCTGGCGGGATTGACCAAGCGTATCGAAGACAACCTTCAGGGCTACGCGATCAGCGATCCGTCAGCGCTGACGCAAACGTTGCAGGCGCTGCAATCATGATGATCGAAGGAAAAGTCGCTCTCGTTACCGGCGCCTCGCGCGGCATCGGCCAGGCGATTGCGCTGGAACTCGGCAGGCACGGCGCAGTGGTGGCCGGGACCGCGACTGCCGCTGCGGGCGCGGACAACATCAAGCGGCAACTGGCCGGCGCCGGCGTCAAAGGCACCGGCATGGTACTGAACGTCAACGACGCGCAGCAGGCCGAGTCGATCGTGGCCGGGATCCAGGAACAGTTCGGTGACATTGCCATCCTCGTCAACAATGCCGGCATCACGCGCGACAACCTGCTGGTGCGCATGAAGGACGGGGAGTGGGATGAAATCATGGCGACCGACCTCAAATCGGTGTACCGCCTGTCCAAGCTCGTGCTGCGCGGCATGATGAAGGCGCGCTTCGGCCGCATCATCAATATCACTTCCGTGGTCGGGGTGACCGGCAACGCCGGCCAGACCAATTACGCCGCAGCCAAGGCCGGCATCATCGGTTTTTCCAAGTCGCTCGCGCGCGAAATCGGCAGCCGCAACATCACCGTCAACTGCATCGCCCCCGGCTTCATCGATACCGATATGACGCGGTCGCTCGACGCAGCGCAACGCAAGGCACTCATCCAGCAGATCCCCCTCGGGCGCCTCGGGCGGCCGGGAGACGTCGCCGCCGCAGTGCTGTTTCTGGCTTCCCCCGGGGCGGACTACATCACCGGGTGCACCCTGCACGTGAACGGCGGAATGCACATGGACTGAGGTATTTGGCATTGAATATTCGAGGCTTTTTTGCCAACTGAATCTGGTAAAATAGCGCCCTGATTCGATACCGACTGCCCCCGCAAAAGCCGGGCCTTTGGTTCAGCCACGAGCACGCTTCATCCTGTAGAGGAAAGGGAACCTGAATGGAAAACATCGAGCAACGCGTCAATAAGATTGTTGCCGAACAACTGGGTGTCAACGAGACGGACGTCAAGAGCGAGTCTTCGTTCGTGAACGACCTCGGCGCGGATTCGCTCGACACCGTTGAACTGGTGATGGCGCTCGAGGAGGAGTTCGAGATCGAGATCCCGGACGAGGAAGCTGAAAAGATCGCCACCGTCCAGCAGGCTGTTGACTACATCAAGGCCCACCTCAAATCTTGAGAGGCTCCAGCGCCAACCCGGTCCGGAGCGAATTTGTCCAGGCGCAGAGTCGTCGTCACCGGGCTCGGCATTGTTTCCCCGGTCGGGATCGGGGTGCCCGAGGCCTGGCAAAATATCGTCGCCGGCAAATCCGGAATCGCCCGCATCACCCGTTTTGACCCTTCCGCCTACAGTGCGCAGATCGCCGGCGAAGTAAAGGGCTTCGATCCCGCCAAGTATCTCTCGGCGAAGGAAGCGCGCCGCTTCGACACCTTCATCCATTTTGGGCTGGCGTCAGCCATTGAAGCGATCAAGGACGCCGGCCTCGATTTCGAGCGCGAGAGCCGAGAACAGGTCGGCGTGTGCATCGGCTCCGGCATCGGCGGGCTGCCGCTGATCGAGGAAACGCATAACGCGGTGCTTGCCGGCGGTCCGCGCAAGATCTCTCCTTTCTTCGTGCCGGGTACGATCATAAACCTTATCGCCGGCCAGCTCTCGATCATGTATGGCCTGAAAGGGCCGAATCTTGCGCTGGTCACCGCCTGCACCACTGCCAACCACTGCATCGGTGATGCCGGCCGGCTGATCGAGTACGGCGATGCAGACGTGATGATTGCGGGAGGCGCCGAAGCCTGCGTGTCTCCGCTGGGGGTCGGCGGTTTTTGCGCCGCGCGTGCGCTGTCCACGCGTAACGACGATCCCGCCGCCGCCAGCCGGCCGTGGGACAAGGACCGCGACGGCTTCGTGCTGGGCGAGGGCGCCGGCATCCTGGTGCTCGAGGAATATGAGCACGCCAAGGCGCGCGGAGCGCGCATTTACTGCGAACTCGCCGGCTATGGCATGAGCGCCGACGCGCATCACATCACCGCGCCGTGCGAAGACGGCGAGGGCGCGGTGCGGTGCATGGCCAACGCGCTCAGGAACGCCGGCCTCAACCGCGACCAGGTGAACTACATCAACGCCCACGGCACCTCGACGCCGCTCGGCGACGTCGCGGAAACGGTTGCGATCAAGAACTGCTTCGGGGATCACGCCGGGAAGATCGCGGTGAGCTCGACCAAGTCCATGACCGGGCACCTGTTGGGCGCAGCCGGCGGCGTCGAGGCGGTGTTCACGGTGCTGGCGGTGCGTGACCAGGTCGCGCCGCCGACCATCAATCTTTTCAACCAGGATCCGCAATGCGACCTGGATTACGTGCCGAACGCGGCGCGCAAGATGAAGATCGACGTCGCGGTGTCGAATTCGTTCGGGTTCGGCGGCACCAACGGCAGCCTGGTTTTCCGGAAGATCTGACGCCGCGCTTCGCGGCGCATCCTGTCCATGATTCTGGTCAACGGCGCGGTGGCAGACAGCGTCGCCGTCACCGACCGCGGGCTCGCTTACGGCGACGGAGTGTTCCGCACCCTGCTGATCAAACAGGGCAAGCCGCGGTGCTGGCAGCGGCACTACCGCAAGCTCGCGCATGACTGCGCGACGCTCGCCATTCCGTGTCCGGCGGAAACGGTATTGCGCGAAGAACTGGAACGCGCGGCCGGCAGTGAAGCCGAGTGTGTAGCCAAGCTCATCGTTACACGCGGCAGCGGCGTGCGCGGCTACGCACAGCCCGAGCGGCTTTTCCCCACTCGCATCGTGATGACTCAGCCCATGCCCCGGTACCCCGTGGAATTCATGGAACGCGGCGTCACGGTTCGGCTGTGTTCGACGCGACTGGCGTTCCAGCCGCGGCTCGCCGGCATCAAGCACCTCAACCGCCTGGAAAACGTCCTCGCGCGCGCCGAGTGGAGCGACGCACAAACGGCCGAGGGGCTCATGCTGGACCCGGAAGGCAACGCGATCTGCGGCACTATGACCAATCTCTTTATCGTCGAGAAGGACGCGCTCACTACTCCCGAGCTTTCGCGCTGTGGGGTGGCCGGCATCACGCGCGAGCGCCTGCTGGAAGCCGCCGTCCGCCACGGCGTGGAGTGTCGCGTCGAACAGCTTCCGCTTGAACGAGTGTGCTCGGCGCAGGAAGTGCTGCTCGTCAATAGCGTAATCGGCGTGTGGCAGGTGAAGAAGCTTTCTGACCGCGCCTGGCAGCCCGGACGATCTGCGTCACGCGTGCGACAATGGCTCGATGAGCAGGAAGACTAACAGCAGGCTCGTGGTGCTGCTCGGCGCGGTGCTGGTATGCATGGGGCTCGTCGCCGGCTGGTTCATCTATTACGCAAACAGCGAGCTGCCGATCGGACATCAGCCCCGTCAGTTCAGTCTCAAGGCGGGCAGCAGCTTGCGCAGCGCGGCGCAGCAGATGACGGAAGCGGGCGTGTTATCCAGCCCCGAGCTATTCGTGATCCTGGCACGGCTACTGGGCGAAGAAGGCAACGTCAAGGCCGGCAACTACGAGGTTGACCCGCCGCTCACGCCGCATGGCCTGCTGCGCAAGGTCACACGCGGCGACTACACGCTGGTTGCGATCACCTTTCCCGAGGGCTGGACGTTCAGGCAGATGCGCAAGGCGCTCGACGAGCATGCGGCGGTCAAACACGAGATCGCGGGCCTGAAGGACGCCGAGATTCAGCAGCGCCTTTCGATCAACGAGCCGTCACCCGAGGGGTGGTTCTTCCCCGATACCTATCACTTCAGCCACGGCACCAGCGATCTCGTGATCCTGCGTCGGGCCCACCGGCTGATGCAGTCACACCTCGGCGCGCAGTGGGAGCAGCGCGCCCAGGACCTGCCGCTGGCAAATCCTTACGAAGCGCTGATACTGGCTTCCATCATCGAAAAAGAAACGGGCAAGGCCGAGGAGCGCCCACTGATCGCGGCCGTTTTCGTGAACCGGCTGCGCCGCGGCATGAGGCTGCAAGCCGACCCCACCGTGATCTACGGCATGGGGGAGAGCTTCGACGGCAATTTGCGCAAGCGCGATCTCGTTACCGACACCCCCTACAATACTTACACGCGCGTAGGGCTGCCGCCGACCCCAATCGCGATGCCGGGGCTCGCTGCACTCACGGTGGCACTGAACCCCGCGAAGAGCGACGTGCTCTATTTCGTTTCCAAGGGCGATGGTTCTTCATTATTCTCGCGTACGCTAGGTGAGCACGATCGAGCCGTGACAAAATATCAAAAGTGGGGACGACGTTGATGCGCGGCAAGTTCATCACCCTCGAAGGCATAGACGGTGCGGGCAAGAGCACGCATCTCGATTGGCTTGCGCAGTTCCTTGCACGACGCGGCATCAAGGTCAAGGTGACACGTGAGCCGGGCGGCACTGCGCTCGGCGAAAAGCTGCGCGAGCTGATGTTGCATGGTAACGTGCGGCTTCATCCTGAAACCGAGGCGCTGCTCATGTTCGCGGCGCGGCGCGAGCATCTCGAGAAGGTGATCGTGCCCGCTCTTGAGAACGGCGCCTGGGTGTTGTGCGACCGTTTCACCGACGCCACCTACGCCTACCAGTCCGGCGGCAGCGGTGTGGCCTGGGACAAGATAGCGGTGCTGGAGCAATGGGTCCAGCACGAGCTGCAGCCCGATCTCACCGTCCTGTTCGACGTCAGCCCCGAAGTCGGCCGGCAACGGGGGAAGCGGGGGAAAACGGCGGACCGCTTCGAGCGCGAAGAGAAGGCCTATTTCCGGCGCGTGCGGCAGGCGTACCTGCGCCGGGCCAAGGAATACCCGGATCGAGTGCACGTTATTGATGCCAATAGCAGCGTTTCCACGGTTCAGAAACGACTTGAAGATATTTTTACATCCTATTGTTCTATAACGAGTTAACATGTTTTACATGATTGGTTCCTGGCACCAGGCGCAGTTTCAAACGTTGCTGGCACGCAAAACCCGGCTGCCGCATGCGCTGCTGATCCGCGGTCCGGAGGGTATCGGCAAGCTTGCGTTTGCCCGGGCACTGGCGCAGGCCTTGTTGTGCGAGCGCCCGGCCGCCGACGGCTCGGCCTGTGGCGCGTGCATCGCATGCGCCTGGCTGGGGCAGGGCGGTCATCCGGATTTTCGCCAACTCGAGCCCGAAGGTGCATCCCAAGGCGGCGATGAAGAGCAGGGCGGGGAGAAGAAAGCAAGCGTGCAGATCGCGGTCGAACAGGTGCGTGATCTCGCGGACTTCATCAATTTGTCGAGCCACCGCGGTGGGGCCCGGGTCGTGCTGATCCATCCGGCTGAAGCCCTGAACCTCAACGCCGCCAACGCGCTGCTCAAGAACCTCGAGGAACCCCCTCCGCAAACCTACTTCCTGCTGGTGGCACACCGCTGGCACCAGCTGCTGCCGACCATCAAGAGCCGCTGCCAGCAGGTGGTATTGCCCGCACCCGATGCCGGGAGCGCGCGCGCCTGGCTCAAGGCACAGGGATCGCATGATCCTGAACTGGCGTTCGCCCATTCCGGCGGTGCGCCGCTGCTGGCGCTGAAATTTGACGAGGATTACTGGCGCGCGCGCGAACTGCTCCTCGATCGGATCGCCGCGTCCGATTTTGATCCGCTCGATGCGGCCGAACAGCTGCGCGACCTTGCGCCGCCGCTCGCCGTGGCGCTGCTGCAGAAATGGTCCTTCGATCTTGCGTTTCACAAGGTGACGGGAAGCGTGCGTTATAACCCGGATCGCGCCGAGGCGGTCGTGGCGGCGGCGGCGCGCCTCGATGCGCTTGCAGCGCTGCGCTTTCACCGCCAGCTGGTGAGATTGCAACGTGTCATTCATCATCCCCTGAATCCGCGCCTGTTTCTGGAGCAGCTCTTCCTGTCCTACGCCGAACTATTGCGTGGCCACGACCTGAAACAGGCCGCCTGACGGCACGCAGTGCCGCCCTTGCCCATGCTGGTCGACTCACACTGTCATCTTGATTTTCCCGAGCTCGCGGGCAATCTCGATGCGGTGATGGCCTTGATGCGAGAAAACCGTGTTACGCATGCGCTGTGCGTGAGCGTGACGCTGCAGGATTTTCCGCGGGTGAGGGTGCTCGCCGAACGCTATCCCCAGCTCTACGCCTCGGTCGGCGTCCATCCGAATTACCCCGATGTGCCCGAGGTTTCGGCGGAGGAGCTGGTGGGGTTCGCCGATCATCCGAAGGTCGTCGCTATCGGTGAAACCGGGCTCGACTACTACCGCATCAAGGACGATCGCGAGTGGCAGCGCCAGCGCTTCCGCACCCACATCCGCGCCGCGCGTCGTTGCGGCAAGCCGCTCATCATCCACATGCGGGAAGCGGCGCCGGACACGCTACGCATCATGCGCGAAGAGGGCGCGGGCGAGGCAGGAGGGGTCATGCACTGCTTCACCGGAAGCTGGGAGGTGGCCCAGGCGGCGATGGAGCTCGGATTCTACATTTCGTTTTCCGGTATCGTCACCTTCAAGAACGCCCAAGCGTTAAAGGAGGTGGCGAAGCGGGTGCCGCTCGAGCGCATGCTGATCGAGACCGACTCTCCCTACCTTGCGCCGGTGCCATTTCGGGGGAAAACCAACGAGCCCGGACTGGTCAAATATGTGGCCGAGGAGATCGCGCGCCTGCGGGGCGCCACCCTGGGACAGATCGCGTCCGCAACCAGCGGAAATTTTTTCAGATTATTCAAACTGAAAGTAACAGATTTTCATGAAACGCATTAGGGAATTCGTCATCTGTGGCCTGTGGTTGACAGTGTGCGGCGGTGCCGTCGCCGGGGTATACGAGGACATGATCCAGGCCATCAGTATTGACGATGAGAGGACGGTGGCCGCGCTGCTTAAAAAGGGTGTTGACGTGGACACGGTAAGCCCCGATGGAGAAACCCTCCTGATGCTTGCAGCAAAGGAGGGGAAGCCCAGTATGGTCAAAACCCTACTGTTTGCGCGTCCAAAGCTCAACGCACGCAACGCCTTTGGCGAAACCGCCTTAATGCTGGCCGTTTTCAGGGGCCATACCGAGGTGGTACGGCACCTATTGGCCCAAGGGGCGGCAGTCAACCATCCAGGCTGGACCCCGCTGATCTATGCCGCAGTCCATAACCGCATGGACATCGCACGCATCCTGATCGGCCACGGTGCCCAAGTAAACGCTCAAGCGGACAACGGCACCACCGCGCTGATGATGGCGGCACGTGAAGGACACTTGCCGATGGTGCTGTTGCTACTTGAGCACGGCGCCGACATCAACCACAAGACGAACGCCGGCTACACCGCGCTGGAGATGGCGCTTGACCACGGGCGGCGCGAGGTGGCAGAGATCCTAATCAAGGCCGGTGCAGCCCGGTAGCCCGGCATCAGTGTAGGAAACCGCAGGTACCGGCCTGGCACTGACTTCCTGAGGGCTGTGGACGGTGGGCTTGGACTAGCCTTAACTACGTATAATGTATATTATGTTAAATTACTCCATTAACGATATCCGGACTTGGGTTGTCAGGCACTCCCCTTTTGAAAACACTAGATACACCAATCCTTCCGCAGTCACCTTGGGGTGCTTTGCTTGGGGTGCTTTGGAACGCATTGTGGCGACTGTGCGATACCTGACCATATAGAGCAAGGTCTAGCCCCAGGTTGCCTGTAATCTGCGGTGAGCGGCGTCCAGCCGCGGAGCATCAAGAATGGCAGAAGATGAGATAACCCAGTGGCTGGTTAAGCGGGGCCGCAAGCGCGATCTGAGCATCGAACTTGCAAAGCAACTGGCCGCCGAGTCCCGCCTGGGGTGGTACATCGCCCCTTACGAACACAACCGCTTCACGGTCGGAAAGATCACCCTACAGAAGCTGTCGACGCGCCACGCCCTGACTGACGACAATAGCAAGGTGCTCACTTTTGCCAGCGTCGAGGAAGCGAGGACGTTCCTGCGTGACGAACTGAAGGTGCTGATGCCCTACGTGTTCAACGTCTAGGCGGGCTCTACACCCGGCTCCCGCGATTGCGGGGGTTCCTTCAGGTCGCGGGTAATCATCAGGTACCCGACTTGGGTGCCCGCAGCGCTGCGTAGCGGGACAATGGTGACGGTGGCGCGAAAGCGGTTGCCGCCCTTGCGCACCCGCGGCCCCTCCTCCTCCACCCGCCCCGCGAACCGGGCCATGTCCAGCAGCCGCTCGGGACGGCGGGCAAGGATTTCCTCCTTGGTGAAGAAGCGCGAGTAACTCTGACCGACGATCTCCGGATCGCTGTAACCGTGCAGCCGCTCCGCGCCCGGGTTCCAGTTCATCACCATGCCGTTGGCGTTGAGTGTGCAAACCGCATAGTCGCGAATGGCATCGGTGATCAGGCGGAACCGCTCCTCGCACAGGTGCTGCGCATCCTTGAACCCTTCGAGGCGGCGGATTTCCGACCGCATCCATTCGTTCTCCTCCGTGGCGATCTTGAGCTGATCGACCTGTTCCTTCAGCGAGCCGACCATGAGGGCGATCAGCGGCGAGGCGATGATGATCACCATCATCTGGCGCCAGTCCATTTCGGAATAGCGGAATGGATAGACCGGATGCGAGAACAGGACAAACGAGCAGAACAGCACGATCGCCGCGCTCAACATCCCCGCCATGCCTCCCGCGAGGTAGGTCGAAACCGCCACCGTTAACAGCAAAAGCAGCCCGGGATCCTGGATCGCCCCCAGTTTGCGCCACAGCAGCCCCACCAGCATGATCGAGGTCAACGTGATGACCCCCGCCGCAAGATGCGGTATCCAGTCCGGGGACTCGAACCCGAACACATCGGCCATTAATTCCCGCAGCCTCATAGGCTTACTCCAAAGCATCGAGCGACGGAATTTCGTCGTAACCCGCGGATTTCCCGCCATTTCCAGGGGTTAACGACCGCTACCGCCCAAGCACAGATCTCTAGCGCAAGAATGATGCCAAGTCATTCCTGCGCCGGCTGCCTAGGGAGCGCCATGCCTCAGTTGAAGGCTGATAGGCCGGTCTGGGAGCGGCCGAGAACCAGGGCGTAGATGTCGTGGGTGCCCTCGAGGGTGTTGACCGTTTCGAGGTTGAGGAGGTGGCGGATCACGTGGAATTCGTCGGAAATGCCGTTGCCGCCCAACATGTCGCGGGCCATTCGAGCGACCTCCAGCGCTTTGCCGGTTGAGTTGCGCTTGAGCAGGGACACCGTTTCGGGGGTTGCTCTCCCCTGCTCCCGCAGGCGGCTCAAATGCAGGCAGGCGAGCAGCCCGACGCGCCTGGCAGCAGGTTTTCCTCCGGCACGCACACCTCGTCCATCACCACCTCGCCGGTCGGGCTCGCGCGCACCGAAAACTTGCCCTCGATCTTGCGCGTGGCGAGCCCCTTCATCCCGCGTTCGAGAAGAAAACCGCGAATGACGCCCTCCTCGTCCTTCGCCCAGATTCGAAGTCATCGCGAGCGAGGTCTGCACGCTGCACGCGGAGCGAAACGCGGTGTCCACTCGATGACGCGCGGCATGAGTTTTTCCTGCGCATATGCGCGGGCGGTGTCACGGACTTTGTTGTTTTCGATTTTCCTTGGCGTCTTGGCGGCTCAACTTTTCAGACACGCTCGAGAATTGCAGCCATGCCCTGCCCGCCGCCGATGCACAGGCTGACGAGAGCGTAGCGTCCGCCTGAGCGCTGCAGCTGCCGCGCGGCGGTGAGCGCGAGCCGCCCGCCGGATGCACCGAGCGGGTGGCCGACGGCGATCGCGCCGCCGTTCGGATTGACGCGGCTGTCGTCGAACGCGACGCCCAGCCCTTTCAGGCAGGCGAGCACCTGGGCGGCAAACGCCTCGTTGATCTCGATCACCTCCATGTCCTTGAGCGTAAGCCCCGCTCGTGCCAGCGCCTTTTTCGAAGCCGCGACGGGACCAATGCCCATGATACGCGGCGGCACGCCGGCGGCAGCGCTCGCGATCACGCGCGCAATCGGTTTCACGCCGGCTTTTACACCCGCTTCGCGCGAGGCGACGATCAAGGCCACCGCCCCATCGTTGACGCCCGAAGCGTTGCCGGCGGTGGTGACCCCTCCTTCATACAGCGGTCTCATCTTGGCGAGGGCTTCCAGATCGGTATGCGGGCGCGGATGCTCATCCTCGGCGACCGGCGGCACCGGCCCCTTGCGGGTCGGGGGCAGTTCCACCGGCGAAATTTCGCCCGAGAAGAAGCCCTCGCCCTTGGCGATCGCATAGCGCTGCTGTGAGCGCAGCGCAAACTTGTCGGCTTCTTCGCGCTTGATGTCGTACTCGCGCGCCAGACTGTCGGCGGTCTGAGGCATCTGGTCGTCGCCGAACTGCTTGGTGAGCTTGAGGTTGGAAAAGCGCGGGCCGATCGTGCTGTCATAGAGCTTGACGTCACGACCGAATGCCGATTCCGATCTGCTCATCACCAGCGGCGAGCGGCTCATGCTCTCCACGCCGCCCACCAGGAACACGTCGCCCTCGCCCGCCGTGATGGCGTGCGCTGCGTGCACCAGCGCGCCCAGACCGCTCGCGCAGTTGCGCTGCAAAACCGTGCCCGGGGTTTCGATCGGCAGCCCCGCAACGAGGCCGGCATGGCGCGCCACGCAACGGCTGTCTTCACCCGCCTGGTTGGCGCAGCCCACCACGATGTCCTCGATCTGCTCCGACTTGAAAGCGGTCTTCTTCATCACCGCTTTCATCACCTCGGCGAGCAGATCGTCGGGGCGGACCCTGGCAAGCACGCCGGCATGACGGCCGAACGGAGTGCGCAGTCCATCGTAGATATAAGCGTTGAGCATGGTGTGTTCCTTTGTCAGCAGGACATCGTCTGGTTGAAACTACATCGTCAGGGTTCCGGGGTCAGCAGCGAAACACCCAACTTGGCGCGCCGCGTGAGCCAGATGTTCGGCCGGTAACGCGGATCACCGTAAATACGATACATCGCAGATAGCACCTTGTATACGCGCTCCGCTCCGAGCACATCGCCGAACTTGAACGGGCCGTTCGGATAGTTGAGTCCGAGTGTCACCGCCTGGTCGATGTCGGCCGGCTGCGCGGTGCGGCTCTGCGCGATCGAGCAGCCGATGTTGACGATCATGGCGACAATGCGCTGCGCGATGAAACCCGGGCTGTCGCGGCACACCGTGACCGGCACACCGTCCGAGGCGAGCAGTCCGTGCGCTGCATCGCGCCAGGCGCGATCGGTCACCGGCGTGCCCATGAGGGTGCGGCGCTTGGCCATCGGGAACAGGGTATCGACTGCGATGGTACGCTTCGGGTCGAGCCCCTGCTCCACCGCGCAGGAGGTGGCATCGTCGCCGACCGGCGTCACCAGGATGAGCGCCTTTGCGCTCGGCTTGGCGGCGATCTCGAGCCGCGCGCCGATCTTTTTGAGCAATTGAACCAGCGTGGCATAACCCTGCGATTCCGCAGGGCTCACCCAGACGCTTTCGGGCCGGGCAGCCGGTGCGGCAGGCTCCGCCGGCACGATCGGCTTCATCTCGGCATCGTATTCGTAGAAGCCGCGCTTGGTCTTGCGCCCCAGCACGCCCGCCTCGTAGCGGCTGCGCATGATCAGATTGGGTCGGTAGCGCGGCTCCTGGAAGAACTGGTTGTAGATGAGTTCCGAGGCGGGCTGCGTGACGTCGAGGCCGGTCAGCTCCATCAGCTCGAACGGCCCCATGCGAAAACCGCCGACGTCGCGCAGCACGCGGTCCACGTCCACGAATGTTGCAACCCCCTCCGACACCAGGTGTGCCGCTTCCAGCGTGAAGCCGCGCCCGACCTGGTTGACGAGAAAACCGGGCGCATCGGTGAGGCGCACCGGCTCGCGCGTCATGCGCCTGCCGATCACCATCAGCGCTTCGGAGACCCAGTTCCCGGTCTGCAGCCCGTCAATCACCTCGACCAGCCGCATCAGCGGCACCGGGTTGAAGAAGTGGAAGCCCGCAAAACGCCGCGGGGTTTTGAGCTTCGCCGCTATCGTGGTGACCGACAGCGATGACGTGTTGGTGGCGAGTATGCAATCAGGGGTGACGATGTCTTCCAGTTCCCCGAACAACTGACGCTTGGCTTCCAGGTTTTCCACGATGGCCTCGATCACCACGTGGCAGGGCTTGAACTCGGAGAGGCTGGCGACGATGGAGATTCTCTGCACTGCCGCTGCGGCATCATCCTTGCTCATGCCGCCTTTCTCCGCCGCACGCGTGAGCATCTTCTCGATGAAGTCCCGTGCCTCCTGCGCAGCGCCGGGACGGCTGTCCATCATCAATACCTTCATGCCGCCGGCGGCGGCGACCTGCACGATGCCGCGCCCCATGGCGCCGGTGCCGATCACGCCGACGGTAAGATCGGTCCTGTTTGCGTCAATAGCCATGGAAACCTGTGCAGCTGGCAAGCATGTCGTTGAAGGAACTGTCTAAAGACGGGCGGCGACTCGCTGGCCGCCTCGAATTATTGTCAGTCGGAAGGACTACGGGCGCGATTATATTTTCCGCCCCTTGCGAGCGTCAATTCCCGAGACTTCTCGCGAGAACTCTTGGTTCGCTTCATCTATGCGTCTCGGTTTGGCTGGTCGCGCGTATGGCTGCTACCATAACCGTTAAAAGTGAGTCCGGGTGGCTTTGTGCACCCAGTAAGCGAGGAGCAAACGCATGATATCCCAAGCATTCGCCCTGCTGTTTGTCGTGCTGTGGGCCGGGTTTGCGAGCGTGGCACCCGCCCAGACCTATCCCGCCAAACCCATACGACTGGTCGTGCCTTATCCTCCTGGCGGCGGTACCGACATCATCGCACGCATCGTCGGCCAAAAGCTGTCAGAGAACGTGGCCCAGCAGATCGTAATCGATAATCGCGGCGGCGCTGCCGGCACGATAGGGACAGATATCGTAGCGAAGTCGCCCGCTGACGGGTACACGATATTGATGGCGCCAACCAGTCATGTGATCAATCCCAGCATCTACAGCAAACTGCCTTACGACACGGTCAAGGATTTCGTGCCGATCACCCTCGCCGCGTCAGCGACAATCCTGCTGGTCGTGCACCCATCGGTGCCGGTCAAAAGCGTTCGCGAGTTGATCACGTTTGCCAAGGCTCGGCCCGGACAGCTTAACTTCGGCTCCGCCGGCAACGGCACCGTGTTTCATCTCACCGGCGAGTTATTCAAGAGGCAGGGAGGGTTCGACATGGTGCACGTGCCATTCAAGGGCGGTGGTCCGACGATCGTTAATCTTGTCGCGGGACAGATCTCGCTCGCCTTTGAGACCATGCTGGCACTGCAGCCGTTCGTCAAAGCCGGCAGGGTGCGCGCCTTAGCTGTGGTCAGCGCCAAACGCTCTTCGGTGATGCCGGAACTGCCCACCATCGCCGAGCTTGGCTTCCCGGCAATCATCGCGGAAAACTGGTACGGTTTTTACGCGCCGGCCGGCACGCCGAAAGACGTTGTAAACAGGCTCAACAGCGAAATCGTCAAGATTCTACAAGCGCCCGATGTGAAAGAGCGTTTTCTCAGTCAGGGTACCGAAATCGTCGCCAGCACGCCTGACTACCTGGCGGAATTTATCAGGACAGAAATACTCAAATGGGGCAAGACCGCCAAGGAAGCAGGCGCGCGAGTGGACTAGCAAGGGATTAATCGGCTTAACGCACTTTTTGGAGACAGAAAATGGCAGTCGTGAGACCAAAGCAGGCATATCACGAACGTACCGCACGGCAAATGGAAAAACACTTGCCGACGCCGGAATGGAGTTTACGGCAAAAGTTGGCATTAACGTGCCGGATACTCGCCGACGAAGAACACGAATCGGCCCTGGCGGGTCAAATCACCGCTCGCGCTGACAAGCCCGGGACCTACTGGATGTTGAGTTTCGGTCTTGGTTTCGACGAAGCCCAGGCCAGCAATATCGTGCTGTGCGATGACGATCTCAATCTGCTCGAAGGCAATGGGATGGTGAATCCGTCGAACCGCTTCCATCTGTGGATTTACCGTCACCGTCCAGAGGTCAACACCATTGTCCACACTCACCCGCCTTACTGCTCGGCGCTCTCCTTGCTTGGCGAAGAGTTGATCGCGGCGCACATGGACACCTCGATGTTTTACGATGACTGCGCCTTCCTTCCCGATTGGCCCGGTGTACCCATTGGCGACGAGGAAGGGGAAATCATCCTCAAGGCGCTCGGTAATAAACGAGCCATTCTGCTCGCGCATCACGGACAGCTGGTTGCTTGCAAGACCGTTGAAGAAGCGGCGGTGCTGGCGGTCTTCATCGAGCGCGCCGCAAAAATGCAGATTATGGCGCGCGCCATTGGGCCAATCAAGAAAATCAAGCCCGAACTGGCTAAGGAGGCGCACGATTACCGGCTTAAGCCCAAAGCGATCGGTGCGACGTATCACTACTTTGCGCGGCGGGTGTTGCGCAAAAGCACCGAAGTTCTGGAATAACTAGCGGCCTTTGAACTGAGGCTTGCGCTTCTCCATGAAGGCGGTGCGACCTTCTTTGTAGTCCTTGCTCGTGAAACACGCGTCGACCAGCTTCTGTGCCAGCTCGAGATTGCGTTCGTCCGGGTCCTTGTGCCATTCGATGATGTTGCGCTTGATCGAAGCGAGCGTGAGCGGCGCGCTGCCGGCTATCGTGTTCGCGTACTCCATCGTGTAGCGCTCGAGCTCGGCGAGCGGCACCACGCGGTTGACGAGTCCCATCTGCAACGCTTCCTGGGCGTTGAACTGCCGTGCGGTGTAGAAAATCTCGGCGGTGAATGAAGGCCCGACGAGGTCAATCAGGCGCTTCACGCCGATGAAGCGGTAACCCAGGCCGAGTTTCCCGGCCGGTATCGCATAACGGGTATCGTCCGCTACGATCCGGATGTCGCACGCGATGGCGACCGCGACGCCACCGCCGATGCAGTAGCCGCGGATCATAGCGAGGGTGGGCTTGGGAAACTCCTGCAGCGCCTTGTTGGCGCGGTCGGCGGCGGCGTTGTATTCGAGCACCGAAGCGGTGCTCGAGCGCTTCTCGCCGAATTGTGAAATATCCGCGCCGGAAATGAACGCCTTCTCTCCCTCCCCTTTCAGGATGACGATGCGTACCTCATCGTCTTTGGCGAACTGATCCAGCACCACCGGCAGCGCCTGCCACATCTCGAACGAAACCGCATTGAGCTTTTGCGGTTGATTGAACACGATCCAGCCGATCGCGCCTTCCTTGCGTGCGAGCAGCTGGTCGGTAAGCGTCTGGATGGCGGCTCCCGGATGATTCATGTTGCGTGTTGAAATTCAATGATGGAGGATGTAGTTTAGCTTATCCATGAAAAAGTCATCCTGACCGCCAACATCCGCATCGAATGACTCACGCGCCCGCGTCGCAGCGCCGGCGTACGTATCAGCGCTGCGCGGTTATGCCGGGCATAATTGTCCAGGCTGAACGCCTGGGCCCGATCATCCCGCGTACGAGCATCGGGCGCGGCGTCAGCGCACCACCAGCACCGGCACCTTGGAATGCGTGAGTACCTTGGCGGTCTCACTGCCGAGCAGCAGACTCGACAGGCCGCGGCGGCCGTGGGAAGCCATCATGATGAGATCGCACTTTTTCCTCCGGGCGGCGGCGATAATCTGCTGATAGGGCAGATCGCTCGCCACGCTCATCGTGGCGCATCGCACTCCGCGCGCCTTGGCCTGACGCGCGATCTCATCCAGCATGTTCTGCGCCCGCTTGTGCGCCTCCTCTTCGAAGCGCTTCTTCAGCGCGGGGCTGAGCGGCACGATGCTCTCGTCCGGGACAACCCTGAATTCAGGCACGACGTGAATCGCCGTCACACGCGCCCTGATCTTCTTGGCAAACTCGATGCCGCGCTTAACCGCCTTGTTGGAAAGTCTGGAGCCGTCAGAAGGTAACAGAATGTGCTTGAACATCATGCCTCCGCATGGATTGTTGGCAGTCGCTTGACACTGGGAAAATTACTACGTTGCCGCTGCCGTGCCGCTGCGGCGGATATCAGCTTAGAGGCTCTTAGTGTGTCTTACCCACGCGATGGGTGGGGATGGGAAGCGCGACCACTTCGATGCCTTCTTCTTTAAGCTCCTCGACCTCTTCCCGCGACGCCGTGCCGCGGATCCTGCGATCCGGTGCCTCGCGGTAATGGATCTTGCGCGCTTCCTCCGGGAACTCCGCGCCGACGTCTTCGGTGTTCTCGATGATGTGCTCGATGAGCCTGGTCAGCACTTCTCTGCCCACGTTGGCGTACTGTTGCGACGTAACCGCCGTCGCTTCGGCGCGCGGAGCGCGGTCGCTGCCGCCGGTCTTGATGTAGGCGGCATGCGGCAGGCGCACGACATTGGCATTACCGCACAGCGGACATGAAATGAGTTTCCGCCCGAGTTGGCGCTCGAAGTCATCGCTCGAGGCAAACCAGCCCTCGAAACGATGATTGTTTCCGCACCCAAGATCGAAGACGATCACCGTAGTCCTCACCCTAGTGACGCAGCCTGCGCACCCTGCTTTAATAGACAGCAAAAACCGCGCCAGACTCCCGGCCGGCAACCACCTTCTGTAATCATGCCACAAACCGGACTAGACACAAAATGCAGGCGCACCATCGTGGTCGGCCCCTATATATAGAGGCCGTATGTATGTGCCTCAGTCAAAGCTCGTGTTCGCCGCCACCCAATATGGCCAGTGATCATGGATGTTGACGTACTGTGACGGCGTATCCACCGTAACCACGTAGACCCGGCGTTCATCGCCGCTCATGCGCTGGCGCAGTGGGACGCGCCGGCCGCGGAGCGTCCCTCAGATAACCGATGGTGCCCGGGGCCGGATTCGAACCGGCACGGCCTTGCGGCCAGGGGATTTTAAGTCCCCAGCGTCTACCAGTTACGCCACCCGGGCAGCAGCTGTACTGACCGCGCGAGTTGAACGACGCTTGCCTTGCGTTCCAACTCGCGCAGCTAAAGCCGGGCGCGTTACACGGTAACGCCTCCGGCTTCAGCCGAACTTGGAGGCGGGGGTCGGAATCGAACCGGCGTCCACGGCTTTGCAGGCCGCTGCATGACCACTCTGCCACCCCGCCGCTCAAATTAAAAAGGGAAAACGAAGTTTCGGCGGAGGCATGACCTTCAGGTGATGCCTCCGCCAAAACCGCTTTTGAGGCGGAGGCTAACCTTCAGGTTAAGCCGGAGCCAAAACCGCCTTCCTTTTGGCCGAGGCTAACCCTCAGGTTAAGCCGGAGCCAAAACCGCCTTCGTTTTGGCCGGGGCTAAGCTTCAGGTTAAGCCGCAGCCAAAGCGGCCTTCGTTTTCCCTGGAATACTGGAGCGGGAAACGAGTCTCGAACTCGCGACCTCAACCTTGGCAAGGTTGCGCTCTACCAACTGAGCTATTCCCGCGTTTCGTCAGGGAAAATTATAGGCTACGGGCCCCTCCCGGGCAACTATGTCCGCTTCCACGCCTGCGGCAGCGCCACCTTCAGGTAGTACGCCATCGACACCAGTGTGAGCAGCGCGGCGATATAGATCAGCCAGGTCCCTACCTGCTGCGGGCTGAATGCGCCGATGCGGTCATGATAGAGCAGCAGCGGGATCGCCAGCATCTGGGAGGCGGTCTTGATCTTGCCGAAGAACGACACCGCCACGCTCTTTGCCTCGCCGATCTGCGCCATCCACTCGCGCAGTGCCGAAACAGCGATCTCGCGCCCGATGATGATGAGCGCGATGATCGCATCCACCCGCTCGAGCTGGACCAGAGTGATGAGCGCCGCCGCCACCATCAGCTTGTCGGCGACCGGGTCGAGGAACGCGCCGAAGGCGGAGGTCTGGTTGAGTTTGCGGGCGAGCCACCCGTCGAGCCAGTCGGTGATCGCCGCGGCAGTGAAAATAATGGTCGCCACCAGGTTTTGGTTCGGCGCCGACACCCAGCTCTTCTCGAAGTAGAAGATGCCGACGAACAGGGGGATCAGGATGATCCTCAGCCAGGTGAGCAGGTTGGGCAGGTTAAAAGGCACAGCGTTGCTGTCTCTCAATGAAGCTCATGGTATATCTTTTCAGCCAGCGTACGGCTGATTCCTTCCACCTGCGCGAGTTCCTCGATGCTGGCGGCGAGCAGCCCGCGCAGCCCCCCGAAGCGGGCCAGCAGCCGCTGGCGGCGCTTCGCGCCCACGCCCGCGATTTGCTCCAGCGTCGAGCTGCTGCGCGCTTTGCCGCGCCGCGCGCGATGACCCTCGATCGCAAACCGATGCGCCTCGTCTCGGATCTGCTGAATCAGATGCAACGCTGGATGGTCCTTCGGCAATCGCAGCGGTTCGTCGTACCCCGGCGCCAGCAGCTGTTCCAGACCGGGCTTGCGCTCCTCGCCTTTGACCACCGCCACCAGCGCCACGTCGGAGAGCCCGAGCTCCTCGAACACCCCGCGCGCTACCGCGAGCTGGCCCTTCCCCCCGTCGATCAGCACCAGATCCGGCACCTTGCCTTCCCCCGCGACAATCTTGCGATAGCGCCGCGACAGCACCTCACGCATCGCGCCGTAATCGTCGCCCGCTTCGACCCCCGTGATGTTGTAGTGGCGGTACTCCCCTTTCTGCAGCGCCGACCGGTCGTAGACCACGCAGGCGGCGACGGTGGCCTCGCCCATGGTGTGGCTCACGTCGAAGCACTCGATGCGCTGTGCCGCCTCGGGCATCTCCAGCACCTGCTGCAGCGCCATAAGCCGCGCTTCCTGCGTCGCCTGTAATCCCAGCGTCTGTTCCGCGCCGAGCCGCGCATTGTGTTCCGCCATTTCGAGCCACGCCTTGCGTGCGCCGCTCGGGTGTATGCTGATCTGCACCTTGCGTCCCGCGCGCTCCGACAGCAACTGCTCGAGCGGCGGTGCGGTGATTTTTGCGCCGGCCACGATGTGCGGTGGAATGCCGTGCTGCAGGTAGTGCTGGAGCACGAACGCCTCAATCACCTGTTCCGGACCGCAGTCGTCGGCATTGTGCGGAAAGAAGTTCTTGTCTCCAAGATGATGGCCGCCGCGTATCATCACCAGATTGACGCACACGATCCCGGACATTCGCCCGCAGGCAATGATGTCGGTGTCCTCGCCCTTGCCGCTCACGAACTGTCTTTCCCGCACCTTGCGCAGCGCCGCGATCTGGTCGCGGAAGACCGCGGCCTCCTCATACTGCATGCGTTCCGAGGCGATCGTCATGCGTCGGATGAGGCGCTCGATCACTTCGTCTTCCTTGCCCGATAAAAACAACCCCGCGCTCTTCACGTCGTCCGCGTAATCGGCCTCGCTCACCAGGCCCACACACGGTGCGGTGCAGCGCCTGATCTGATGGAGCAGGCAGGGACGCGAGCGGTTCGCGAACACGGTGTCCTCGCAGGTGCGGATGCGGAATACCTTCTGCAGCAACTGGATGCTTTCGCGGACCGCCCCGGCGTTCGGGAACGGGCCGAAGTAACGATGGCGCTTGTCGAGGCTGCCGCGGTGAAACCCCAGGCGCGGGTAACGATGCCCGCTCACGACCATATATGGATATGATTTATCATCTCGAAACAGTATGTTATACCGAGGAGTTAAAGTTTTAATTAAGTTGCTTTCGAGCAGTAACGCCTCTGCCTCCGAGCGCGTAACGGTAGTCTCGACCGTCGCCACCTGGGTGAGCATCACTTGGATACGGGGGGCTACCCCGCCCTGCTTCTGGAAGTAGGAGGCAACCCGCTTTTTCAGGTCGAGCGCCTTGCCGACGTAGAGCACCTCGCCCTGGCTGTTCAGCATGCGGTAGACGCCGGGGAGATGCGGCAGCCCGGAGATCACGGCGACTACATTACGGAACATTTCCGGTGTGAGGCGCTTGGTCTGCGTATTATAGCGGCTGCAGTGATAGCTATCGTAGGTGTAGAATTACGCGCTTTTCGAAACGAACAGAGTCGTCAGATGGCGAAAGTCCTGGCAACCGAAATCCGTGCCGGCAACCTGATCGAGTGGGACAAACGCGTCTGGCGCGTACTCAAAGCTTATCACGTTCACGTCGGCGGTCGCGGCGGCGCCTTCATGCAAGTCGAGATGAAGGACATCGAATCCGGGACCAAGAAGAATGAGCGAATACGCACCGAGGACAAGATCGAGCGCGCGTTTGTCGATCAGAGGGAGATGCAATACCTCTATAACGACGGGGACAGCTATGTGTTCATGGACAAGGAATCCTTCGAGCAGCTCAATCTGCCCGCTGATTTCCTCGAAGGCCAGACCGGCTACCTGCTCCCCAACACCGACGTGCAGGTCAACTTCCACAACGACCGCCCGATTGGCGTGCAACTGCCGCCGAGCGTGACGCTCACCGTGATGGAGACCGAACCCAACCTCAAGAGCGCTACCGCCACCGGCTCGTTCAAGCCCGCCAAGACCGAGACCGGGCTCACCGTCATGGTTCCGCAATTCGTGATGGACGGTGCGAGAATCAAGGTCAACACCGATACCGGCGAATATATCGAGCGGGGCTAGTACGACGCTTACGGTATCATGCCGTAACGGTCGTGCAGCAGCACGCGAGCCGCCGATCAGCTCGACTACCGCGTAGGCGGCGGTAACCGACAGCGCCAGCACGAATGCCGGGCGGCTGCGGTCGCTGGGATGGCTGTGGCGGGAAGTCATGAGCCGAGCGGCAACTCGCCGTCCCGCACGCCGATGCCGGCAATGGCGTGCAGCGCCTGGGCATAGCGTGCGTCCTCGCGCAGCTTCACCATGTTCTCGGCGTTCTGCCTGCCGTGCATGCGCGCGAGCCGCGCCAGGCTCACCGCCGATATCGGGTAGCTGAAACCGCCGAGCAGCTCGTCCACCGTCCGCGGGTTGTTGCATACCAGCACCATGTCGCAGCCCGCGGCAAGCGCTGCCTCAGCGCGCTCGATCACTCCGCCCACGACACTCGCGCCTTCCATGCTCAAGTCGTCGCTGAACACCACCCCGTCAAAACCGAGCTCGCCGCGCAGCACTTGCTTGAGCCACACCGGTGAGAAGCCCGCAGGGCGGCTGTCCACCCTGGGGTAAATCACGTGCGCCGGCATGATGCCGCCGAGTCCCGCGTCGATCGTGCGCCGGAACGGCACCAGGTCGTTCGTTTCGATCTCGGGGTACGGTCGATCGTCGACCGGCACTTCGTGATGTGAGTCCGCGCGCACATGACCGTGTCCGGGAAAATGCTTGCCCACTGCGCTCATTCCGGCCTGCTTGAATCCCTGCACCAGTGTGTGCGCGAGTTCCGCAATCGCCCGCGGATCGGAATGCAGCGCGCGGTCACCGATCACGCCACTCGCGCCGTAATCCACGTCCAGCACCGGCGCGAGACTGAGGTCTATCCCGTGCGCCCGCAACTCGGCCGCCAAAATGAAACCGACCTCGTGCGCGAGCTGCCGCGCATGTTGTGGATTGACGTCCCAAGCGCGGCCCAATTCGCGCATGGGAGGAATGGCGGTAAACCCCTCCCGGAAACGCTGTACCCTGCCCCCTTCGTGATCGACTGCGATAATCAGAGCCGGATTGCGCAGCGCATGAATGTCGGCGGTGAGGCGGACCAGCTGCTCGGGCGAGGAGTAGTTGCGGGAAAACAGGATCACGCCTCCTGCGAGGGGATGCGTGAGCCGCCTGCGATCGTCGTCCGTCAGCTCGGTGCCGGCGACGTCGAGCATCACCGGTCCCAGAGACATCGTCTTCGCAGTCATGTGACCTCGAGCACCACGCAAGCGCAGGCAAGGTTCGCCTCGTCGCTGATCGTCAGGTGATGGTTGACGATGCCGCGGCTTCTGACCAGCTGCTCGAGATTGGGATGGAAAGCGAGGCTGGGTTTGCCTGCCGCATTCTGCACCACGCTGATGCACTGCAGGGTCACCGGATAACGGAAGCCCGTGCCCATCGCCTTGGAAAAGGCTTCCTTGGCGGCGTAGCGGTTGGCGAGAAACAGCACCGGCTGGATCGTCTTCTGGTAGGCGGGCCACTCCGTCGGTGTCAGTACGCGTCGCGCGAAGCGCTCGCCGTACTTCTCGATGAGCCGTGCAATGCGCCGCGGCTCTACCACGTCAATGCCGATGCCGTAAATCATCGCGCGGAAGTAATCAGCGCTTTCATCTCGCGTACCGCCTGCTCGATGCCGACAAAGACCGCGTGCGCCACAATGGCATGCCCGATATTGAGCTCCTGGATCTGCGCCACGGCGGCGACCGGCTGGACATTGTGGTAATTGAGCCCGTGTCCGGCATTGATGTAGAGGCCCTTGCCGGCGGCGTAGACGGCCGCCGTCCGGATCTTGTCGAGCTCGCGCGCCCGTGCCTCCGGGTCACGGGCCTCCGCGTAGCGTCCCGTATGCAGTTCGACCACCGGCGCGTCCGCCTCAAGCGCGGCGTCGATCTGCGCGGTATCGGCATCGATGAACAGCGAAACGCGTATGCCCGCACCGCGCAGGTCGCGGCATGCCTGCCGCACGCGATCGAAGCTGCGCGCCACGTCGAGGCCCCCTTCAGTGGTGAGTTCCGCGCGCCGCTCCGGAACCAGGCACACGTCATGCGGCTTCACGCGCTGCGCAAACGCGATCATTTCCGGTGTCGGAGCCGCTTCCAGGTTCATGCGCGTCTTGAGCTTCCTGCGCAGGGTTTCGACGTCCTCGATCTGGATGTGACGGCGGTCTTCGCGCAGATGCAGCGTGATGTAGTCGGCGCCCGCAGTCTCGGCTTTCAGCGCCGCCTCCACCGGGCTGGGATATTGCGTGCCGCGTGCCTGGCGCAAGGTTGCGACATGATCGATGTTGACGCCGAGAAGAATCATAACTCCTGAAGATCACGCATCAGCTGCCGCGTGTGCAGGACCTGGTTGCCGAGGTAATGATTGATCAGCGTGCGCATCAGCGCCTTGCTCTGCTGTTGCGTCACGGCGCTCGCAAAGTTTCCGGACTGCATGTCGAGCAGCGTCTGTCCCGATAATTCTACCCCGTTTCCCGCTGCGCCGTCGGCGACCGCGACCGGACCGCGTTCGACGACATACAGGTAGCGACGGTGGGCCGCGATCGGCTTACCGCTTTCGACGTCGCGGTCGAGCGTCACTGCGTAACCCAGCTCGCGCAACAGGTTGATCTCGAAATTCCGCAGCACCGTCGTCTGCTCTTGGTCCTTGCCGAGCGCGGCGAGCGTGTCCTGGTAAATCGTGAACAGCCGTTCGTGCGGGTCGTCGCGCGGCAGCAGCTTCAACAGCAGCTCGTTGAGATAGAAACCGCAGATCAGCGATTGCCCCCTGAGCGGAGCATACGAGCCGTGCCACTCCGCCCGGGTGAGCGTGCGCAGCTCGGTCCTGCCCGACCACGACAACAGTAACGGCTGGAACGAAAGCAGCACGCCGCGCAGCGCCGACTTCGGCCGACGAGCGCCGCGCGCGACCAGCGCCACCCGCCCGTGATCGCGGGTGAACGTCTCCACCACCAGGCTGGTCTCGCGGAAAGGATAGCTGTGCAGCACGAACGCGGGTTGTGCGTCGTGACGGTTGCCGTTTCGGCTTACCACTGCTGCAAGCTCGGCCAAATGATGAATGATGAGTGATGAATGATGAACGACGGGTTCACCATCTCTGTTTTCCGTTCCGCATTCATCATTCTGCATTCATCACTCAGGGTTGTATCCCATGCGCTTGAGTGCGGCTTCGCTCCCGGACCAGCCGCGCCTGACCCTGACCCACACTTCGAGAAACACCTTGCCACCGAACAACCGTTCCATGTCCCGGCGCGCCTGGGTGGCGGCCGCCTTGAGCTTCTCCCCCCGCTTGCCGATTACGATCGCCTTCTGTCCCTCCTTCTCCACCAGGACTGCGGCATGAATCCGGCGCACGCCGCCGCTCAGCTTGAACTGTTCGACTTCAACCGCGGTTGCATACGGCAGTTCGTCACCGAGCAGCCGGAACAGCTTCTCGCGCAGCAGCTCGGCCGCAAGAAAACGCTCGCTGGCAGTCGTGATCTCATCCGCGTCGTACAGCCGGGGACCCTGCGGCAGCAGCGGTACCATCGCGTCGAGCAGTTCATCGACCTGCGTCCCCTTGCTTGCTGATACCGGGACCACCGCAGCGAACTCGCGGTGCCGCGCGAGCTGTTCGATAAAAGGGAGAAGCAATCTCCTGTCCCTGACGCGGTCGGTCTTGTTGATCGCCAGCACCACCGGCACTTGACGCGGCAGGAGCCTCGCCACCGCGCCATCGCGCGCGCCGTACCTCAGCGCTTCCACGACCCACACCACGGCGTCCACCCCCTGCAGGCTCGCCGTGACGCTGCGGTTCATCATGCGGTTCAACGCCGACTGGTGCTCGGTCTGATAGCCAGGCGTGTCGACGAACACGATCTGCGCATCCGCGCGCGTGACGATGCCGGTGACGCGCTGGCGGGTGGTTTGCGGCTTGCGCGAGGTAACGCTGACCTTGCAGCCGATGAGGCGATTGAGCAGCGTGGACTTGCCGACATTGGGGCTACCGACGATCGCAACATGGCCGGCGCGGTATGCCGGCGTCGCGTCACGCGCGGGTAGCGAGCTCATAGGCCTGGCGCGCGGCTTCCTGCTCCGCGCTGCGCCGGCTGGTGCCCTCACCCCGCGACCGGATCCCGAGCTCGGGGATTACGCACTCGACCTGGAACAGTTGTTCGTGGGCTTCCCCGCGCGTCGCGACCACCGCGTACTGCGGCAGCGCGATCTTGCGTGCCTGCAGGTACTCCTGCAGCAATGTCTTGGGATCCTTGGCCGAGGTGGCGGGATCGATGGTGTCGAGAACGCTCCCGAACAGGGTGCGCACGACCTTGCGTGCCGCATCGAAACCACCATCGAGAAAAGCCGCGCCGATCACCGCCTCCACCGCGTCGGCGAGTATGGATGGACGCCGCGCTCCGCCGCTCTTGAGCTCACCCTCGCCGAGGTGAAGCTGCTCGCCGAAAGCGAACTGCTGAGCGATCGCGGCGAGCGACTGCTGGTTCACCAGGCTGGCACGCAACCGCGACAGCTCACCCTCGGTGAGCCGGGGAAATTTATGGTAGAGCTCGAGCGCGACAGCGAAGTTGACCACGCTGTCGCCGAGAAACTCCAGGCGTTCGTTGTGCGCCGCGCCGTGACTGCGGTGAGTCAGCGCGCGGCGCAACAGTTCGGGGTCGTTGAAGCGATAGCCGACTCTGAGACCGAAGCCCTCGAGATCCATCACGCGGAGGTTGGCCCGGATGCTCCTACTTACCGGAGCTCGGATAGAAGTCCATGCAGGCACTCAGGTTGCCGAACACCGGCAAGCGCACCGAGTATTCGGCGCTGAGCACCAATCGGTCGCCATCCTTGGTGATCTGCAGGTCTCCGGGCCCGATCGCGCGGATGTTCTCCATGGTGGCTCGCCGAACGAATGCGCCCTCAATGTCCCTTTTCGTCCAGCTGCGTGCTTCGGGACTGTCGACGATCGCCTTGAATTGCTGCACGATCGCGTAGTACTCGAAGTATGCCGGACCGACCCTGAATCCGAACAGCAGCGCGAAAATCACCACGATCGACCACAACATGAAGCCCGATAAGCTTACGCCCTTCTGTTTTTGCATAATTGACCCCTTCAATTGATCAACTGTCCGATCCTCCTGAAATCGTCGAAATTCCACCAGATCAGGAATGCCTTGCCAACAATGTTGGTCTCGGGCACGAATCCCCAGTAACGACTGTCGCTGCTGCTGTCCCGGTTGTCGCCCATCAGGAAGTAATGCCCCGGCGGCACGGTGCAGCTGAAGCCCGTCTCATTGTAGGCACAATTGTCACGGAAGGGAAACAACCTTACGCCCGACAAGTGCACGCTCGGCACTTCCGGCTGTACCAGGATGGCATGCCGGTATCCACCGAGCGTTTCGGTGAGGCGCTGCGCCGCGACGAAGCTCAGTCCGGACTCGATGTAATTATACTCACCGCCCGGCGTCGCCTTGATTTCCTCGCCGTTGATCCACAGGCGCTTGTTGCGGTAGGTGATCCTGTCTCCCGGCAGGCCAACAATGCGCTTGATGTAATCGAGCGAAGGGTTTTCCGGATAACGGAATACCATGATTTCGCCACGCTGCGGTTGACTGATATCGGTGATCTTGAGATTAACGATCGGCAGGCGTATTCCATATGTGAACTTGTTCACGAGAATGAAGTCTCCGACGAGCAGCGTCGGCAGCATCGAACCGGAAGGAATCTTGAACGGCTCGACCAGAAACGAGCGCAGCAGAAACACCACCAGGATCACCGGGAAGAAGCTCTTCGGATACTCCACCCACCACGGCTCGGGTCGATCCGATCCACGCCGGTGGCGCAGCCAGAAATGGTCGAGCAGCCAGATCGCGCCGGTCGCGATCAGCAGCAGGAACATCACGAGGGCGAAGTTCATTTTTCCACCTGCAGAATCGCGAGGAAGGCCTCCTGCGGGATTTCCACGCTGCCCACCTGCTTCATGCGCTTCTTGCCGGCCTTCTGCTTTTCCAGCAGTTTCTTCTTGCGCGTGATGTCGCCGCCGTAACACTTGGCGAGTACGTTCTTGCGCAGCGCTTTTACCGTCTCGCGCGCAATGATGTGCGACCCGATCGCGGCCTGCACCGCAACGTCGAACATCTGGCGCGGGATGAGCTCGCGCATTTTCGCCGCCAGTTCGCGACCGCGGTGCCGGGCGTGGTCGCGGTGCACGATCAATGACAGCGCGTCCACCCGCTCACCGTTGATCAGGATGTCCAGCCGCACCAGATCGCCGGCGCGGTACTCGAGAAAGTCGTAGTCGAGGGAGGCGTAGCCGCGCGAGACCGACTTCAGCCTGTCGAAGAAGTCCATTACCACCTCGTTGAGCGGCAACTCATAGGTGAGCCTCACCTGCCGCCCCAGGTACTGCAGGTTGCGCTGAGCGCCGCGTTTTTGGTTGCACAACGTGATCAGCGCTCCGACATGGTCATGCGGCATCAGGATCGAGGCCATGATGATCGGCTCACGGATCTCGGCGATCCTGGTGGCATCCGGGAGCCTGGACGGGTTCTCTATCTCGATCACCGTACCGTCGCGCAGCAGTACCTGGTAGACCACGGTGGGGGCGGTGGTGATCAGGCTCATGCCGTACTCGCGCTCGAGCCGTTCCTGGACGATGTCGAGATGCAGCAACCCCAGGAACCCGCAGCGGAAGCCGAAGCCCAGTGCCTGTGAGGATTCCGGTTCGTAGCGCAGCGAGGCGTCGTTGAGCTGCAGCTTCGCCAGCGCATCGCGCAGCGCGTCGTATTCATTCGCATCCACCGGATAGAGCCCGGCGAACACCTGCGGCTTGATCTCCTTGAAGCCGGGCAGCGGCTTCGCGGCAGAACGCTCCACGAGCGTGAGCGTGTCGCCGACGCGCGCCGCCGTCAGCTCCTTGATGCCGGCCGTGACGTAGCCGACCTCGCCCGCGGCGAGCGTCTCCTTGGTTTTCGCCTTGGGCGTGAACACCCCGACCCGCTCGCACAGGTAGGTGGCACCGGTGGACATCAGCAGGATGCGGTCCTTCGGCTTGAGCTTCCCGTCCACCATCCGCACCAGCATCACCACGCCGACGTAGTTGTCGAACCAGGAGTCGATGACCAGCGCCTTGAGCGGCCTGCCCGGGTCGCCCGCGGGCGGTGGTATGCGGGTGATCACCGCCTCCAGGATATCGGCGACGCCTTCCCCGGTCTTGGCGCTCACCCGCAGCGCGTCCCTGGCGGGGATGCCGATGATGTCCTCGATCTCGCCGATCACGCGCTCGGGATCAGCCTGCGGCAGGTCCATCTTGTTGAGCACGGGGACCACATCCACGCCCTGCTCGATGGCGGTGTAGCAGTTGGCGACCGTCTGGGCTTCGACACCCTGGGATGCGTCCACCACCAGCAGCGCGCCCTCGCATGCCGCGAGCGAGCGCGACACTTCGTAGGAAAAGTCGACGTGGCCCGGTGTGTCGATCAGGTTGAGCAGGTACAGGCCACCGTCGCGCGCGCGGTATTCGAGCGCCGCGGTCTGTGCCTTGATGGTGATGCCGCGCTCGCGCTCGAGCTCCATCGAGTCGAGCACCTGATCCTCCATCTCGCGGTCCGAGAGTCCGCCGCACAACTGGATGAAGCGGTCGGCCAGCGTCGACTTGCCGTGGTCAATATGGGCGATGATGGAGAAATTGCGAATGTGGTGCATAGAAAAGGGCACGCGAGAAGCCCATCAGGAGACAGCTTCCAGTGCCCTTCACTTAAAGCCGCGTATTTTATCGGAATTTCGAGAGATACGCAGTAACGGCGTCGCGCTCGAGAAAATAGTGGCAAAGCTCGCGTTCACCGTGCGCGAGCACCGGCACCTGTTCGCCGTAGCGCCGCTCCAGCGCCGGATCGGCGTCGACGTCGACCACCATCAGATGGAAACGAAAACGGGCCTGCAACTCCCGCAGGCCCGTGATCATGACGTCGCAGAGATGGCAATAGGCCCGGCTGTAGACGGTGAGAGTGATCCTAGCCGGTTTCAACGCGGAACGGGATATAGAGCGAATTCGAGCCGCGGCGGACGAGCAGTGCCAGGATGCGACCCTTGTCGAACTGCCCCATCATCTGGTTGAACTGTTCGACCGACTTCACATCCTGGTTGTTGATCGCGAGGATCACATCGCCGCGGCGGATACCGGCGCGCGTCGCCGCACCCTGCACGTTCTCGACCAGCACGCCGCCCGAAACCTTGAGCTCGCTGTGCTGCGCATCGGTAAGGTCGGACAACGTCAGCCCGTACTGGCTGGGGGTTGCGGCCGGCGGCTTGCCGCCGCGCCGCGCCTGCCGCGTGGCGCGGTCGTCCTGCATCTCGGCCACCACTACCTGTACCTCGCGGGAAGACTTGTTGCGCCAGACCTGCACCGCAACCTTGCTGCCCGGCTTGGTCGTTCCGACGAGGCGTGGCAGATCCTCGGAGGAATTCACGACCTTGCCGTCGAAGCGGAGGATGACGTCGCCCGGTTCGATACCCGCTTTGTCGGCCGGTCCGCCCTTTTCCACCGA
The DNA here is from genome assembly GCA_023266245.1 of Betaproteobacteria bacterium. GTDB lineage: Bacteria > Pseudomonadota > Gammaproteobacteria > Burkholderiales > SG8-41 > SG8-41. The sequence continues at coordinate 31,958 of JAHFRO010000020.1, forward strand.
GTTGACCAGCGCGCCCTGCGCCCTGGCGAGCCCGAAGGACTCGACCAGCTCCTTGGTGAGCGGCTGGATCACTACCCCGATGCGTCCCCGGGTGATTTTCCCCGTGGTGCGCAGCTGCTGGGCGATGTCGTTGGCGACGTCGATCGGGATGGCGAAAGACAACCCCATGAAGCCGCCGGTGCGGCTGTAGATCTGAGAGTTGATGCCGACCACCTCGCCCTTCAGGTTGAACAGCGGCCCTCCGGAGTTGCCGGGGTTGACCGCCACGTCGGTCTGAATGAAAGGCACATAGTTCTCCTGCGGCAGCGAACGGCCCTTGGCGCTGACGATGCCGGCGGTCACGCTGTTCTCAAAACCGAACGGCGAACCGATCGCCACCACCCACTCGCCGACCCTCAGCTTGCCGGGATCACCGAACCTGACTGCCGGCAGCCCGGCTGCTTCGATCTTGATGAGAGCGATGTCGGTGCGCCGGTCGGCGCCGATCACCTTCGCCTTGAATTCACGCTTGTCGTTGAGCTTCACCGTGATCTCGTCCGCGGCGTCAACCACGTGCGCATTGGTCAGGATGTAGCCGTCGGGGCTGATAATGAAGCCCGAGCCCAGGGACTGCGTCTGAAACTCCCGCGGGCCGGGATTCGGGATAAAACGGCGGAAGAATTCGTAGAACGGGTCGTCTTCCTGCAGGTTGGGGATCTGCGGCAGCAGCGGATTGCGCACCGACTGCGTGGTGCTGATGTTGACCACCGCCGGTCCCTGTTTCTCGACCAGCTCGGTGAAGTCGGGAAGCTGCGCGGCGACGGCAACGGGCACCAGAAAGAACAGTGCATACAGCAAACGCTTCAACATACGGACCTCGGTGATGATTTTTGTTGCGGAACTGATTTTTGTTGCGGAACCGCGCCTTTACTTGGCGGCGACGGCACCCCTGAATTCGAGGGAATTGGCGATCTGCATCACGGTGGCGGCGGGCGCCTCCCCCAGCACGGTCACCATGTAGTCCGCGATCGGGCGGGTATAGATGTTGACCGCGCCCTGGTGCGACAGGCTCTGCGCCGGCCGGGTCTTGGGCAGCGGCTCGATGAATACCGACACCGCGGCGAGCCCATCAGAAAATACGATGTGCGATACGGTGGCGGTGCGCCCGGCCATCGAACGTTTCAGTTCGGTCAGCTTCTTGAAGCCCGCCGGCTGCTGGGTGAGCACCCATCCGGTCTCGGCGGGAATCTCGGTGGCGGCGAGCTCCGAACGGTCGATCTTCCAGTCCTGGCTCTTCGCCGCGTAGCGGGACTTGACCTTGTCGCGGTTGAAACCGCCGCCGATCTTGAGTTCGGTGAACGCAAACGAATCGAGCGGCTCGTTCTTTTCGTCAAAGGTGCGGGCGCGCAGCGGCAATCCCGAGCCGACCTCGGCGCAGAAATGGTGCCCGTAGCGCAGCTTGTCCCTGGGTTCGAGCACGATCACATGGCAATCGTAGCCCGCCACCCGGTCCATGCCGCCCTTGCGCACCACGTAGTTGTCGGCCACACCGTTGAGCTGCTCGGGCAGCAGAGCCGGAAAGCGGCGCGCGGCGCGCTTCTCGATGATGACGGTCTTGGTATTGGGCAGATAGCAGGTGACCTGGTCATTGGTACGGATCACTTCGCGCGCCGGGCCATCGAGCGTCTCGAGCTTCTCGAATTCGCCGCCGGCGACATTGACGTAATGGGCGATGCGGGAAGCCTCGGTCTGGTTGCCGTGGCGGTAAACGAAAGTGCCGGTGTAGTTGAGCTGGCGCGAAGCGCTGGCCATTTTCTTGAGCCAGTTTAGCCCGTCCTGCGGATCACCGGGCCCGGCAGCCAGGCTCGGCGCAGAAAGCCCCAGGAAAACGACGGGCCAAACCGCTTTCACTGGCGTCCTTTGACCGATTGCGTGTCCGATACGCTGCGGATGTAGGGGGCGAGACCCTGGATCGCGGTGCTGGGTGAGTATTCCTGATGCGCGATCAGGTACTCGTTCATTTTCCCGTCGCTGGGAACATTGGCTAACTGGGTCGATGGGGCTGCTGCGAGTGGGGGAGTATTCGGGGCTTTGGCGATTTCGGGCTGGGGAGTGAGCGGGTTGTTGAAGAAGGCGACCCATCCCACCAGTCCGACCGCCGACAGCGAGGCAGCCGCGGACAGGGCGTAGGCGGTGATGCGTTTCGCCGTGCTGCGCCGCGGCGCGAGCACTGTCGCCTCCCCGGCGAGCCGCGCGGTCACCCGCTGACCGAAGTCATGTGACAGCGTGCGTTCGCCGCGCAGCGCATCACCGATGAGATGGAAGGCGTGCCAGCAGTGAAGCAATTCCTCGTTCTGCTTCAGGCGGCTGAATTGCTGCCGCGCCTGGTGCTCGTCCAGCTCGCCATCCATCAATGCCGATATCTTGTCCATGTCACCATCTCCTGTCCTTCCGGGTGCCGAGCAGCGGCCTCAGCTTCGCCGCGATGGCCTCGCGCGCCCGGAAAATGCGCGATCGTACCGTGCCGATCGGGCAGTTCATGATATTTGCGATGTCCTCGTAGCTCAGCCCTTCGATCTCGCGCAGCGTGATCGCCGTCCGTAACTCCTCTGGCAGTTCCGCGAGTGTTTGGTTCACGGTTTCCGCGACCTGCCGGCTTATCAGCTCGTTCTCCGGCGTGTTCAGATCACGCAATTGATCCCCGTTCTCGAAGCCCTCCGCCTCCTCGCTGTCTATGTCGGTCGTGGTCGGCGCCCGCCGCCCCATCGCCACCAGATAGTTCTTGGCGGTGTTGATGCCGATCCGATACAGCCAGGTATAGAACGCGCTGTCACCGCGAAACGTGGGCAGCGCCCGGTAGGCCTTGATGAAGGCCTCCTGGGTCACGTCCTCGACCTCTGCCGCGTCCCGGATGAATCGCGACAGCAGCCGCGCGAGCTTGCGCTGGTACTTGCTGACCAGCAACTCGAACGCCTGCTTGTCGCCGCGTTGGGCGCGCTCGACCAGCTGCTGATCGACTTCGCGATCGCTCATCAAACCCGTCCCTGACCTTGAACTTGTTATCCAAGTCGAGCGGCTGTACCGGTTGGACAAAGCGCACAGTATACCCGTCCGGCCGGTACCCGAGGAACGCGAAGCCTGATCGTTATTGCACTGACAGGGCAGCTGAAAATTAGTTCACTCCCGGGTAAGGGTATTCGCCGCCCGCCCGCCCCCTGACGGCATGGCGGAGGCCCTCAACCAGGCCGCCGTGTTTCGCCGCGGACGGCAGTGATGGCGTCCGGATCCGAGCCCGGGCGGCAGGCACCGGGTGCATGGGCTACCCGGTATTGATTGGAACGGCAGCGGCACTCAGCCGGAGTGCCTGCCGGAACGTGCCGCTTCGCGCAGTCCCGGCGAAATCAGCAGGCGATCGAGAACTTCGAAACCCCACTGCACCGCGATCGCCATCGCCGCCGCAGGCACCGCCCCCGCCAGCAGCAGAACGTGATCGTTTACCGCAAGACCGGCGACGATGCGCTCGCCGTAACCGCCGGCGCCGATGAAGGCGGCGATGGTGGCGGTGCCGACATTGATCACCGCCGAGGTCTTGACGCCGGCGAGGATCGGGCGCGCAGCGAGCGGCAGCTCGATCAGACGCAGGCGCGCGCCCGCCGGCAGTCCCAGCGCCTGCGCGGATTCCCTGAGCGGTGGCGCGATGTCGGCAAGACCGCTGTAGGTATTGCGCACGATCGGGAGCAGCGCATACAGGAACAGCGCAACGATGGCGGGCGCGGTGCCGATGCGGTCGAGCGCCGCGATCAGGAACGCAAGCAGCGCGAGCGTAGGAATGGTCTGCAGCACACCCACACCGCCCAGGATCAGGTGCCGTGCAGGCGGCGCGCGCTGCGCGAGGACGCCGAGCGGCACCCCTGCCACAATGCTGAGAACGAGCGAAACGAACACCAGCATCAGATGCTCTCCCGTGAGGCGCCAGAAATCATCGCCGAACAGGGCTCCGAGCATGGATCTCCCGGTGCGGGCATCGACCACCGCCGGCGCTATTCCGGGTGTGGCCAGAAAGTCCGCCGCAATTTTTGGAAACGGCATCGCCCCGAGCTCGGCAGCCGCATTCATCGCGACCATCCGCTCAGCCGGGACACGGTGTTCCAGGCGCCGCAACGCATGCCATGACTGCGGAAATTGCTGCGGCAAATCGCGCCGGTAAAACAGCACGGCTTCGTATGCAGGGAAGAAACCGCGATCGTCCTCCAGCACGCGCAAGCGGTAGCGGACGATCTTGGCGTCGGTCGAATAGACGTCGATGATGTCAACCTGGCCGCCGGCGAGCGCCTCGTAAGCGAGCCCGTGATCGAGACCGCGCACTCCGTTAAACGGCAGCCGGTAGGCCTGCCGCAGCGCCTGCCAGCCGTCCCTGCGGTTGATGAACTCCTGCGACAGCCCGAGCCTGAGCTCCGGATGGCGCGCAAGGTCCGAGATGCGGCGGATGCCGAGCGCTGCGGCGCGCTCCCCGGTCATGGCAAGCGCATAAGTATTGTTGAAGCCGAGCGGCACGCCGACCGCCAGACCGTGCGGGGCGAGCTCGCGATTGAGTTCATCGATGCCCGGCACGCGCTTCAGGCTCAGGAGTTCGAAAGCGATAGTGCCGGTGTACTCGGGGTAGACATGTATGGCGCCGCTTTTCAGCGCCGCGAACAGGATCGCGGTGTTGCCGAGACCCTGCCGGTGCACCGCGCGCGCTTCCCCCGCCGCTTCCACCGTCCGGACCACGATCTCCCCCAGGACGTAGGACTCGGTGAAACGCTTGGACCCGACGTTGATCGTGCCCTGCGCCAGCGCGAGCGTCGGTGCGAGCAGCAAGGCGGCGAGCCGCAGCATCATGGCGGGCTACCTCCGATCCGTTAGACGGGATTTCACCGCAACACCGTCGGCGGCCCCGGCACTCGCCTTCGTCGCATCCCCGCTAAGCGGGGC
>JAHFRO010000020.1:37010-38935 GCA_023266245.1 Betaproteobacteria bacterium
GGCCCCTGCTCCGTGGCTCATGCCGGTACCTCCGGCAGAACGGAGCGCTGGGCACGGATGAACTCGCGCACGTACGGCTCGGCCGGTCTCGTGAGCAGGTCCTGCAGCGTGCCCTGCTGCACGATGCTCCCGGCGCGCAGCAGCACGATGCGATCGCCGAAGTGCGCCGCTTCGTTCATGTCGTGGGTCACCAGCAGCACGGTCTTGTGCAGCCGGGAAAAAATGGCTTTGAGCTCGTCCTGCAGCTCCAGGCGCGTGATGGGGTCGAGCGCGCCGAGCGGTTCGTCGAGCAGCAGCAGCGGCGGGTCGAGCATGAGCGCGCGCATGAGGCCGACGCGCTGGCGCTGTCCGCCCGAGAGGTCCTGCGGGTAACGCGCGAGCGCGGCGGCGGGCAAGCGCACCAGATCGGTGAGTTCGGTGCAGCGCGCGCCGGTCCACGCCGGTTCCCGCCCGAGGTAACGCGCGAGCAGGGTCACGTTGCCCCCGGCGGTGAGATGCGGAAACAGCCCCCCGTCCTGGATCACGTAGCCGATGTTCCGGCGCAGCCGCAGCACGTTTTCCGCGGCCAGCGCCTCGCCGTCGATCAGCACGCGGCCGCTATCGGGCTGAACCAGCCCGAGCACCATGCGCAACAACGTGGACTTGCCGCAGCCGCTGGGACCGATCAGGACGCTGGTCCGCTGGGCCTCGATACCGAGAGAGGTCGGGGCCACCGCAACCTGACCGCCGTACGCCTTGGAAACGCTGTCGAGGGTGACCAAAGACTTGAACTTTATGGTCGGGACGATGCGCGCCGGTCGCGCCGGGCGGAACGTACGCAGTATGGCTGAATAACGGGCGCACTGGCAAAATACGTCGCATCTCACCGACCGTCCGCCCATGACCCCCCGCGATTACCCGCTCGAGCCGTTCTGGATGCCGTTCACCGCCAACCGCCAGTTCAAGGCGGCGCCGCGCATACTGGTGTCGGCGAAGGACATGCATTTCATCGCCGAAGACGGGCGCAAGATTCTCGACGGCACAGCCGGGTTGTGGTGCGCGAACGCCGGCCATTGCCGACCCAAAATCACCGAAGCGATCAAGCAGCAGGCGGAAGTGCTCGACTACGGGCCGATCTTCCAGATGGGCCATCCCGGTCCGTTCAAAGTCGCGGAACGGCTGAAGAAAATCCTGCCGGGCGATCTCGACTACACCTTTTTCACCAATTCCGGCTCGGAATCAGTGGACACGGCGCTCAAGATCGCGCTGGCCTATCACCGTGCGCGCGGGGAAGGGAACCGCCGCTGGCTGATCGGACGCGAGCGCGGCTACCATGGCGCTGGCTTCGGCGGCATCTCGGTGGGTGGCATACCCGCGAACCGCAAGGCGTTCGGCAACCTGCTCTCGACCGTCGATCACCTCCCCCACACCCACAACCTCGAACAGAACTCGTTCTCCCGCGGGCAGCCCACCTGGGGTGCGCATCTCGCCGACGAGCTGGAGAATCGCATCATCGCGTTGCACGACTCTTCCAGTATCGCGGCGGTGATAGTGGAGCCGATGGCAGGCTCGGCCGGCGTGCTGATCCCTCCCAGGGGCTATCTCGAGCGCCTGCGGAGTCTCTGCGATAAGCACGGCATCCTGCTCATCTTCGACGAGGTCATCACCGGCTTCGGGCGGCTCGGCGCGCCGTTCGCGGCGGACCTCTTCGGCGTCGTCCCGGACATGGTCTGTCTCGCCAAAGGGCTCACTAACGGCACGGTCCCGATGGGCGCAGTGGTGGTGGGCAAAGGCATCTACCAGGCCCTGATGAGCGCGGCGCCGGAAAACATGATCGAGCTCTTCCACGGCTACACTTATTCCGGACACCCGCTGGGCGCGGCCGCCGCGCTGGCGAGCCTCGACGTTTACGAGGAGGAAGGGCTGTACCAGCGCGCCGCGGAGCT
>JAHFRO010000020.1:39035-48134 GCA_023266245.1 Betaproteobacteria bacterium
GGCTAGATGCGCTGTATCTTGCGCTCGCCGAGCGCAACGAGGCAGTGATCTATCCACTCGCCGGTCAGTTTCTCCTGCACCGAGTTCTGCTTGAGCCGCGCCTCCAGCGCCGACCAGTCAACGTGATCGAGCGGCTGGTCCTGGTTGAAGCAGGAGAAGACGTAGTTCACCTTGCCGGTGGCGCGATCCACGTGCGGCTGCAGGCACTGGGCGCAGATCTCCTTCATCATGCACTGCATCGGTGAGTTGATTGAGCCGATGCCGAAATGATGCGGCTTCAGATGCGGCTTGAGCACATCGTGACGCGCCCGCGCCACCGCCGCCATCATCCGGTCCGAGCCGATGGCGATGAGGCGGTCAGCATCCTTGAACGCGATCGGCTGCCCGCCCAGCGCGCCGCTGGCGTAGGCGTGCATGCCCTGCACGATGTTGCCGACGAAGGTCTTGTCCTGCAGCCGGTCGGGCGTGAAGCCGGGCTCCTCGTCGCAGCACCAAACCACTGCGTCGGAAGCCGCCTCGATCTCGGCTACCTTGTAACGGTCCATCATGTGCTTGTAGCCGGCGAAATAGAGCACCCGGCTTCCTGCGCGGCGCAGGCCCTGACCGATCGAGAACAGCACGGCGTTGCCCAGTCCGCCGCCGGCGAGCACCACGGTTTCATTGGCGGGGATCTCGGTGGGCGTGCCGGTCGGACCCATCAGCACCACCGGCTCGCCCGGCTTGAGCAGCACACACAGATCGGATGAACCGCCCATCTCGAGCACGATGATCGAGATCAGGCCTTGTTTCGGATCAACCCATGCGCCGGTCATCGCGAGACCTTCCATCGCCAGCCGGGTGCCATCAGCGCGCGGGGCCAGCGTTTCATGGTTCTGCAGTCGGTAGAACTGCCCTGGCCGGAAGCGCCGCGCCGCGAGCGGCGCGCGCACCAACACTTCGACGATCAGAGGTGTGAGTCGAATTACCTCGTGTACGGTTGCGCGCAGCTCATCGTTGAGGTGCCCGATGAACTCGATGTCGGCAAGTGGTGATGCCGGCGCGATGCGCCCGAGCACGCGCGAAACGATCGGATAGCCCTGCCTGGCGCTGCCGATCGCCTTCACTACATTGCCGAAGTACGAGGGATGGACGTCGCCGAAATTGCTCATGAAGCGTCCGTCGGGGCGCTTCGACAACAGCACCCGAACCTCGCCCGGCTTGGAGATCGCCTTTTCCGGTGCCACCGGATTGCCGTTTTCATCGCACGCCTGTAAATAGCGGCCGTCGAGCTTGAAGTTGGCGGCGTCCTCGCGCGCCAGCACCGTGTTGGGCTGCGTGCCGGCGGCGATCAGGATCGTTGTTGCCGGCAGCTCGGTCTGATTCACCTCGGTCCACTTTCCGTCCTCACCGCGCCGCCTCACCGATACCCGCAGTGCGCGGGCCTGGCCGTATTCATCGACCTCGACCGCGAGCGGGGTGAGCCCCTCGGCGAAATGGATGCCCTCCTCCAGCGCCTTGTGCACTTCCTCGTGATTCAACGTGTACGAGGGGCTGTCGATCAGCCGCTTGCGATAGGCGATGGTGACCCCGCCCCATGACTGCAGCAGCTCGAGAACACGCGGCTCACGTTCCTCGGCTACGGCGCGCATGCGCTCTCCGCGTATGGCGCGCGCATGGGCGAGGAACTCGTCGGCGATACTCCGCTCCTCTTCGCTCCACGCGATCCGCGCCGCGGCTTCGCCGTGCTCGCGCGCAAGCCGCTCGTAACGCCGCAGGAACTTCTCCACCTGCAGCGGGTAATAGGCGAGCGATTCAGTCGCGGTGTCGATCGCGGTCAGCCCGCCCCCGACCACTACCACGGGAAGCCTCAGCTGCATGTTGGCGACCGAATCCGTTTTGGCCGCGCCGGTGAGCTGCAGCGCCATCAGGAAATCCGAGGCAGCACGCACCCCGCGCGCGAGTCCATTCGGCAGGTCGAGTACCGTCGGCCGGCCGGCACCGATGGCAAGTGCCACATGATCGAAACCCATGGCAAAAGCTTCATCCGCAGTAAGCGTGCCGCCGAACCGCACCCCGCCGAACATCGCGAACTCCTGCCTGCGCTCGAGCAGCAGCCGCACTACCTTGAGGAAGTTCTTGTCCCAGCGCACCGTGATCCCGTACTCCGCTACGCCGCCGAAACCCGCCATCACGCGCCGGTCCAGGGCTTCGTAGAGCTCGCGCACGTCGCGGATCGGTTGGAACGGCACGCGCCGGCCGTGCGCATCCACCCCGGAGATCTCGGCCGGCAGCGGCTCGATCTTGAGCCCGTCGATGCCGACCACCGTGTGGCCCTCGTTCATCAGGTAGTGGGCCAGCGCGATCCCCGCCGGGCCTATGCCGGCGATCAGCACGCGCTTGCCGGTCGCGGGCTTGGGATAGGGCGCGCGCAGGTTGAGCGGGTTCCAGCGCGTGAGCAGCGAGTAGATCTCGAAGCCCCAGGGAAGCTCCAGCACGTCCTTGAGCGTGCGCGTTTCCGCCTGCGGGATGTCGACTGGCTCCTGCTTCTGGTAGATGCACGCCTTCATGCAGTCGTTGCAGATGCGGTGACCGGTGAGCGCGGCGAGCGGGTTGTCAACCGCGATGATGGCGAGCGCGCCGATCACCTGGCCTTCGGTCTTGGCCTTGTGAAACTCGGAGATCTTTTCTTCCAGCGGGCAGCCCGCAAGAATCTCGCCGAACGGGCTTTTCTTGAACTCCGCCGCGCCGGCTGATTCGGGCGCTTTCTCCTTCAGGCCCTTCGAGCACGAGTCCTTGCCCTGCTCGTGGCACCAGATGCAGTAATGCGCCTCATCGAGGGCTCCCGTGAGATCGGTACCGGAGTCGGTTAGTTTGAAGCCCTCGCGCCGGCGCAGGTGCTCGCGCCCCAGGTGATGGACTTTGTACCCCCCCGATTTGTCGGTAACCACCGGCACCAGCTGCTGGTAGTCGAGCTTGGCCGGCGCCTTGAACAGCACGCCCGCGCGATGGCGTTTCCTCCCGGCGATGGACAGCGCAGCCCATGCCGCGTAGCGCAGCGCAGCGTCGAGTAGCGCACCGTGCGCCGCCTCGTTCTTCTGCCACACGGTGACATGCTGCGCGAAGGCAAGTTCGCTGAACGGCTCTCCAAACGCTTGCGCCAGCTCACCCTCCAGCGCGGCCCCGTCGAAGCGCTCCGCCTCGTCCGGCGTGAATTTGTGCATCGCCTTGCGCTGTACGAACACCCGCTTGACGCTGTAGAGCGGCGCAAGCTCGTGATGCTTCGCCGCAGCGGCCTGGACCTCATCGGTGATGCCGAACAGTGCGGCGACAAAATCGTCGAGGTGCGGCGACAGGGCCAGCAGCAGATCGGATTCCTGCTTCGGTGCCAGCGTCTCGGGAGCGGCGCGGGCACGTGTGAGCTGCTTGTGCAGCGCAGCATCGCTCTGCGCCAGCGCATCAAGGTAACGCTGGTCCAGCCGCACCAGCCCGTCGCGACGATAGAGATCGTCGAGGGACAGGCAGGATTCCGGAACGGGAACGGTACTTGCAGTCACAACGAACGCCCAACGCGATGACATCTTATAATTATATCAACCGATGTACTTATGCTTCATAACCGCCTGTTCTATGCATATACACCGCAGCCGGCTAGGCGCTACCGTAACGCGCTACGGCGCTGTGGGCACAGCCCGTGCCGTACAAGCAGTGGGTGCTGGGCACCCAGCTGTCTCAGCATTTTGTGCAATAATTCAGGCAGCTACTGCTGATCAGGTTGACCGGCCGGGACTCATACCGCCCGCGCAGCGGCGCTCCGTTCCGCAGCCTGCACCGTGTTGGCGATCACCATCGCCACTGTCATCGGCCCCACGCCGCCCGGCACCGGCGTGATCCATCCCGCGACGTTTTGCACCGCCGTGAAATCCACATCGCCGGTGATGCCCCGCCCCGCCACACGATTGACGCCGACATCGATCACCGCCGCCCCCGGCTTCACCCTGTCGGCGGTAATCAGCCGCGGACGGCCCACTGCCACCACCAGGATGTCGGCACGACGCGTGTGTTGCCCGAGATCCGGCGTTCTGCTGTGGCAAACCGTCACGGTGGCACCGCGCGCCATCAACATCAGCGCCATCGGCTTGCCGACGATGGCGCTGCGTCCCACCACGACTGCTTCGCGGCCGTCGATCGGGATGCCGGCGCGCTCGAGCAAAGTGATTACGCCGCTCGGCGTGCACGGCTCGAACTGCGGATGCCCGGCAACCAGGGTCCCCAGGTTGTGCCAGGTCAGCCCGTCGACGTCTTTCTCCGGCGCTATGACCTTTGCGATGAGCCCGGCATCGAGATGCGCCGGCAGCGGCAGCTGCACCAGGATGCCGTGCACACGGGGATTGCGGTTGAGCTTCTCCAACGTCGCCAGCAAAACGCTCTGCGGGCAATCGGCGGCCAAGGAGTGGACTTCGGAATAAACGCCGACTTCGTTGCAGGCCCGCACCTTGTTGCGGACATAGATCCTTGAGACGGGGTTGTCGCCGAGCTGGACCGCGGCCAGCCCAGGGCGCACGTTCAGCCGGCCGAGCGCGGCGACGCGTTCCTTGAGCTGGGCGTAGATTTCACGGGCGACGGCCGCTCCGTCGAGTACTGTGGCGGCCATCGGTCAAACGCTGCGGCGATGCGGGACTCTTGGTTTCGGCATTCTGTTGGTGGCGTATCGTTCTGCGGCCGGCACAGTATTGCATATCAGCATGATCGCTGTCATCGGGCCGGCACCTCCTCCAACACCTGGAAGAATATTTCGTCTTGCTTGATCATGCCGAGCTCGCTGCGCGCCCGCTCCTCGATCGCTTCCAGCCCCACCTTGAGATCGCGCACCTCGGCATCGAGCGCGCTGTTGCGCGCCTGCAGGCGACGGTTCGTTTCGCGTTGCGTGCGGATTTGCTGGTCCACCTCCCACACTCTGAGCCAGCTGCCCTTGCCCAGCCAGAGCGGGTACTGGATCAGCAGGATCAGCACGGCCAGGAACACGGTCAGCAGCTTCATGGAGTGAAAACTTTAAACCTTAGACGCCTCACCCCTCACGCCTCACCGCAGTTGATAGAACGCCCCGCGGCCCGGGTAGCTCGCCGTCTCCCCGAGATCTTCCTCGATGCGCAGCAGCTGGTTGTACTTGGCGAGCCGGTCCGAGCGCGACAGCGATCCGGTCTTGATCTGCAGCACGTTGGTCGCCACCGCGATGTCAGCGATGGTAGTGTCCTCGGTCTCCCCCGAACGGTGCGATACCACCGCGGTGTAAGCGGCGTGTTTTGCCATCTCGATCGCGGCGAAGGTTTCGGTCAGCGTACCGATCTGATTGACCTTGATCAGGATCGAGTTGGCCACGCCCCGTTCGATGCCCTGCTTGAGGAAGCGGGTGTTGGTCACGAACAGATCGTCGCCCACCAGCTGGACCTTCTTGCCGAGGCGCTTGGTGAGCAGCTTCCAGCCGTCCCAGTCGTTCTCCGCCATCCCGTCCTCGATGCTGATGATCGGGTATTTCTCCACCCATGCCGCGAGATAGTCCACGAACTGCGCTGCGGTCATGGACAGCCCCTCCGAGGCGAGCGTGTATTCGCCGTCTTCGAAGAACCCGGAGCTGGCGCAATCGAGGCCGAGGGCGACCCCGTCGCCGGGCTGGTAGCCCGCCGCTTCGATCGCCTCGATGATGACTTTGATCGCCGCCTCATGCTTGGACAATCGCGGAGTGAAGCCGCCTTCGTCACCGACGGCGGTGGAGAGCCCGCGGTCGGTCAGCAGCTTCTTCAGTGCGTGGAACACCTCGGCACCGCAGCGCAGGGCTTCGCGGAACGAGGACATGCCGACCGGGATGATCATGAACTCTTGCAGATCGAGGCTGTTGTCGGCATGCGCCCCGCCGTTGATCACATTCATCATCGGCACCGGCATCGACAGGGCGCCCGCCCCGCCCAGATAGCGGTGCAGCGGCAATCCCGACTCCTCCGCCGCGGCTTTGGCCACCGCAAGCGACACCGCAAGTATGGCGTTCGCTCCGAGTCGCGACTTGTTCTCCGTGCCGTCGAGTTCGATCAGCGTCTTGTCGACGAAGCCCTGCTCGGTGGCGTCCACGCCGATCACCGCCTCGCAGATCTCGGTATTGACGTTCTCGACCGCCTTGAGCACCCCTTTGCCGCCGTAGCGGCCGGGGTCGCCGTCGCGCAGCTCGATCGCTTCGCGGCTGCCGGTCGACGCTCCCGAGGGCACCGCGGCGCGCCCCAGCACGCCGGACTCCAGCAGCACGTCGGCCTCGATGGTCGGATGGCCACGCGAGTCCAGGATCTCCCTTGCAATCACATCAACGATCGCGCTCATTGTTGTTCCTGTTGTGTTCGATGGTTAAACCGTAATTTGATCTCTACAGCAGGCTCTCGGCGAAGCCGCGTTGCTTGACCATGGCATCGAGCGATTTCAGCGTCTCCAGCAGCGGTTTCATCAGCTTGAGCGGCCAGGCGTTGGGTCCGTCGGAGAGCGCCTGGTCGGGGTTGGGATGGGTCTCCATGAACAGTCCCGCGATCCCGCTCGCCACCGCCGCGCGCGCCAGCACCGGCACGAACTCGCGCTGGCCGCCGCTCGCGGTGCCCTGCCCGCCGGGCAGCTGCACCGAATGCGTGGCGTCGAACACCACCGGGCAGCCGGTATCGCGCATGATCATCAGCGAGCGCATGTCGGAGACCAGGTTGTTGTACCCGAACGAGACCCCGCGCTCGCATACCAGGATGTTGTCGCGCTGGCTCGCCGACTTCGCTTTTTCCACCACGTTTTTCATGTCGCCGGGGGCGAGAAACTGCCCCTTCTTGATGTTGACCGGCTTGCCGGTGGCGGCCACCGCGCAGATGAAATCGGTCTGCCGGCACAGGAACGCCGGCGTCTGCAGCACGTCCACCATCGCCGCCGTCGTCGCAATTTCGTCGAGCTCGTGCACGTCGGTCAAAACCGGCACACCGATTTGTTTCCTGACCTCACCTAAAATCTCAAGACCTTTATCTATCCCTAAGCCTCGAAAGGACTTTATTGATGTTCTATTTGCCTTGTCGTAGGACGACTTGTAAATGAAAGGCACTCCGACCGCTCGGCAGATCTCCTTCAGGGTGCCAGCCGTGTCCAGCGCCAGCTGGCGCGATTCCACCACGCACGGGCCCGCTATCAAGAACAGCGGCTGGTCGAGTCCGGCTTTGAACCCGCAGAGTTCCATGGCTTCAGCAGGAGGTTCCGCGCTGGGCAACGGTGGCGCCGAATGCGATCGCCGTCGGTGTGGCACAGTGCATGGCCATCAGGCGATGCTTTTCAATCGTCCGTCGTCTCCCGCCATTTCCGCCTGGTCGGTCCGGGCATGGGTCAATGTGGCCTGCACGAACGACTTGAACAGCGGATGGCCGTGATGCGGGGTCGAGGTGAACTCCGGATGGAACTGGCAGCCGACGAACCAGGGATGAGTGGGCAACTCGATCGTCTCGCATAACCCATCCTTGGCTGAAACCCCGCTCGCTCTGAGGCCGGCCTGTTTAAGCCGCGGCAGGTAATGATTGTTGATCTCGTAGCGGTGGCGGTGGCGTTCCATGATGCGTTCTGCACCGTAGATGCGGCACGCCGCCGATTCGGGTTCCAGCACGCATTCCTGGCCGCCCAGACGCATGGTGCCGCCGAGGTCCGACTTGGCGTCGCGTCGCTCGATTCTGCCATCCCGGTCCTGCCACTCGGTAATCAGCGCCACCACCGGGTGCGGCGTGTCGGGATCGAACTCTGTGCTGTGGGCACTGGCCAGCCCGGCGACGTTGCGTGCGAATTCGATCACCGCGAGCTGCATGCCGAGGCAGATGCCCAGATACGGCACTCCGTTCTCACGCGCATAGCGGATCGCCTTGATCTTGCCCTCCACCCCGCGCCGGCCGAAGCCGCCCGGCACCAGGACCGCATCCATGTTGTGGAGGCAGGCGGTGCCGTTCTTCTCGATGTTTTCCGAGTCGATGTAATCGATCTTGACCCTGGCCCCGGTGTGGATGCCCGCATGGATCAGCGCTTCGGTAAGCGACTTGTAGGATTCGGTGAGGTCCACGTACTTGCCCACCAGCGCGATATTGACCGTGCGCTGCGGGTGCTCCAGCGAGTAGACCAGCTTCTCCCATATCGAGAGGTTCGCGGGCGGCGGAGCCAATCCCAGCTTGCGGCATACGATGTCATCGAGTTTTTGCACGTGAAGCATCGCGGGGATCTTGTAGATGCTGTCAACGTCAACCGCCGAGATCACCGCCTCCACCGTGACGTTGGTGAAGAGCGCGATCTTCTTGCGCTCGTCCTCGGGCAGCGGCCGGTCGGCGCGGCACAGCAGCACGTCGGGTTGGATGCCGATCTCGCGCAGTTCCTTCACCGAATGCTGCGTCGGCTTGGTCTTGATCTCTCCCGCCGACGCGATGTACGGGACGAGCGTCAGGTGGATGAAGCAGATGTTGTCGCGTCCCAGCTCGATCGCCATTTGCCGGATCGCTTCCAGGAACGGCAGCGACTCGATGTCGCCCACCGTGCCTCCGATCTCGACGATCGCCACCTCCGCGGTGCCCGCCCCGCGCCGGATGAAGAGCTTGATCTCGTCGGTGATGTGCGGGATGACCTGCACGGTGCCGCCGAGATAATCGCCGCGGCGCTCCTTCTTGATCACGCTCTCGTAGATCTGGCCGGTGGTGAAGTTGTTGCGCTTCGACATCTTGACGTGCAGGAAGCGCTCGTAGTGTCCGAGGTCGAGATCGGTCTCGGCACCGTCTTCGGTGACGAACACTTCACCGTGCTGGAACGGGCTCATGGTTCCCGGATCCACGTTGAGATAGGGATCCAGCTTGACCATCGAGATTTTCAGGCCGCGCGATTCGAGGATGGCGGCCAGAGAGGCGGCGGCGATGCCTTTGCCCAGGGAGGAAACTACACCACCTGTGACAAAGATGTATTTGGTCATCGCATAGGCCAGCGGTTTGCCTATTTTATCGAAAAACCCGGCCGCGTCCAACGAATCCGTACCCGTCCGAGTCCTGTCCGGAGCAGTCAGGTGGTGCGCGCGGCGGCCTCTGATCCGTCGCTCCG
>JAHFRO010000055.1 GCA_023266245.1 Betaproteobacteria bacterium
GGCGGCTAGTTCTCCTTTTGCTTCGCCTGCCGCAGCCGGATGTGCAGCTCGCGCAGCTGCTTCTCGTCCACTTCGTTCGGCGCGTGGGTGAGCAAGCACTGCGCGCGCTGGGTCTTGGGAAACGCGATCACGTCGCGGATCGAGTCCACACCCGCCATCAGCGCGACGATGCGGTCGAGCCCGAACGCGATCCCGCCGTGCGGCGGGGCGCCGTATTGGAGTGCTTCCAGCAGGAAGCCGAACTTGGCCTGTGCCTCGTCCGGGCCGATGCCGAGCGCACGAAACACTTTCTGCTGCACTTCCTGGCTGTGGATCCGCACCGAGCCGCCGCCGATCTCCCAGCCGTTTAACACCATGTCGTGCGCCTTGGCGCGCGCCGCGCCCGGATTGGAATCGAGCAGGTCTTCATGACCGTCGGCGGGCGAGGTGAACGGATGGTGCATCGCCATC
Source organism: Betaproteobacteria bacterium (assembly GCA_023266245.1). Classification (GTDB taxonomy): domain Bacteria; phylum Pseudomonadota; class Gammaproteobacteria; order Burkholderiales; family SG8-41; genus SG8-41. Next base: position 451 of record JAHFRO010000055.1, read on the forward strand.
CAGCGCTTCTCCTCCTCGTCCCATTCGAACATCGGGAAATCGAGCAACCACGCCGGCCGCCAGCCGCTCTCGGCCAGGCCGCGCTCGTGGCCGATCTTGACCCGCAGCGCTCCCAGCGCTTCGTTGACGATCCTTGCGCGATCGGCGCCGAAGAAAATGAGATCGCCGTCCTTCGCGCCGGAGCGCTCGACGATGGCCTTGAGCGCCTCGTCGGAGAGGTTCTTCACGATCGGCGACTGTATGCCGTCGCGCCCCTTGGCGATGTCGTTGAGTTTGATCCACGCCAGCCCTTTGGCGCCGTAGATGCCGACGAACTCGGTGTAAGCGTCGATCTCGCCGCGGGTGAGCTCGCCGCCTTTCGGAATCAGCAGCCCCGCCACGCGCCCGCCCGGCATGTTGGCGGGACCGGCGAACACCTTGAAGGCGACGCTTTTCATCACGTCGGTCAGCTCGGTCAGCTCGAGAGGCACGCGCAGGTCCGGCTTGTCCGATCCATAACGCGCCAGCGCCTGGTCGTAGGAAAGCCGCGGAAAGGGGTTGGGCAACGCCACGTCCAGCACCTCCTTGAACACGTGCCGGATCAGCTCTTCCATGATCTGCGTGATCTCGCGCTGGTCGAGGAACGAAGTCTCGATGTCGATCTGCGTGAATTCCGGCTGGCGGTCGGAGCGCAGGTCCTCGTCGCGGAAGCATCTGGCAATCTGGTAATAGCGATCGAAGCCCGCCATCATCAGCAGCTGCTTGAACAGCTGCGGCGACTGCGGCAGCGCGTAGAAGTGCCCGGGATGCATGCGGGAGGGCACCAGGTAGTCGCGCGCGCCCTCGGGGGTGGAACGCGTGAGCATCGGCGTCTCGACGTCGATGAAGCCGTGCCGATCGAGGAAGTTGCGCACCGCCATCGTCGCCCGGTAGCGCAGCCGGAGGTTCGCCTGCATGAACGGGCGGCGCAAATCCAGCACGCGGTGCTCGAGCCGCACCGTTTCCGACAGATTTTCGTCGTCGATCTGGAACGCGGGGGCGAGCGACGGATTGAGGATGTCGATGGCCTGCGCCACCACCTCCACTTCCCCGCTGGGCAGACCGGGATTGACGGTGCCCGCCGGCCGCTCGCGCACCTTGCCCGTCACCTTGATCACGTACTCGCCGCGCACCCGGTCGGCAGTCCGGAAAGTGTCCGGCGTATCCGGGTCGCACACGACCTGCACCAGGCCCTCGCGGTCCCTCAGGTCGATGAAGATGACGCCGCCGTGGTCGCGGCGGCGGTGCACCCAGCCGCAGAGCGTCACGCTCTGGCCGAGATGCTTGCGGTTCACCCATCCGCAGTATTCGCTACGCATCGTTCAGGAACAGGCCGGAAAATTAACCGCAGATAAACGCCTATTAGCGCCGATGAAGATCAAAAGATATCAGGCCGCAGAGGACGCAGAGTTCACCGGGAAAGACAACACACGGCAAGGACTGTTTCGAAACTCTCAGATCTCTGTGTTCTCTGTGCTCTCTGTGACTAAAGGTCTGCGGTTTTATGCACGTTCATCTGCATTCATCGGCGGTTCAATTCGCCTTTGAACGATCTTGAACCGCCGTTACTCATTAACCGCCTTCTGCTGCGGCCGAGTGGCTGCAGCGACGTTGTTCTTGCGGCCGCTGCCGTTGGGCGCGGCCACGCCCATCGAAACGATGTACTTGAGCGCTTCGTCCACCGTCATGTCGAGCTCGATCACGTCGGCCCTGGGCACCATGACGAAGTAGCCGCCCGTCGGATTGGGCGTGGTCGGCACGTAGATGCTGAGATAGTCGTCCTTGAGGTGGTTCACCACGTCGCCGCCGGGCGTGCCGGTGAGGAAGGCGATCGTCCACATCCCTTCGCGCGGCCACTGCACCAGCACCGCCTTGCGGAACGCCTGTCCCCCGGGCGAAAACAGCGTGTCGCTCACCTGTTTCACGCCGCTGTAGATCGAGTTCACCACCGGGATGCGCGCGAGCACCCCTTCCCAGAACCCGACCAGCCGCTGGCCGATGATGTTGGCGGCGAGCACGCCGGTTGCGAACACGATCAGCACCGTGAGCGCCACGCCCATGCCGGGGATGTGCACGCCGAGCCAGTTCTCCGTGCGGAGTTCCAGCGGCAGCAGGAGCAAGGTCTGGTCCATGGTGGTCACGAGCAGGTTGAGCACCCACACGGTGATCACCAGCGGCACCCAGATCAGGAGTCCTGTGATGAAATAGCGCTTGACGAAGCCTTTCTTGGTCATAATCTGTCGCCGCTATGCCGGCTCATGGGAGCGCATGAGCATAGCAAAAACGGCGCGGCTCAGTGTGGCGGCAGGCGGGGTCCGGCTGCGCGCGCCGCGTCCGCGCCAGTGAAGAGCCGGGGGGGCGTGCTCGTCAGCCGCACGCCGGGAAGGCCCCGGCGCCGCAGGTGGCGTCAGCTTTGGAAGATTCCTTGCTGGAGCTCTCCGCAGGCTTGGAGCTCTCCGCAGGCTTGGAGCTCTCCGCAGGCTTGGAACTCTCGGTAGGCTTGGAGCTCTCGGCAGGCTTGTCCTGCTTCGCCACCGGCTTCGCGCCGCTGTGCTTGAAGTCGGTCGCGTACCAGCCGGTGCCCTTCAACTGGAAGCCGGCAGCGGTCACCAGCTTGCTTAATGCGCGCTTGCCGCATTCAGGGCACTCGGTACGCGGCGCATCGCTCATGCGCTGCAGGTATTCCTTCTGGAACCCGCACGCGCCGCAGCGGTATTCGTAGATCGGCATGCTGCCTCCCAACCCAAAAAACCATTATACCTTAGAAGGTTAGCTTACACCTACGGCCTATTGGGGCAAGCTCGTGATTTGCAAGAGCGGTGCCCGCGGCGGGCCTTGATGAGCGTGGAACTCGACGAGGCTGCCAATCAAGCGAACCGCACCGTGATCAGTTCGGCGAAGAGCCGCGTCGCGGTATGCGTGATACCGACCAACGAGGAAATCGTGATCGCCCGTCATGCGCAAAGTAAGCTGTGCGTATGACGGGCGATAAATGATGAGTGGCAGGGGTTAAACCCGTCTCGTATCTATTTATCCCGTTCGCTAGAACGGGATATCGTCGTCCATCTGGTCGAACGCCCCGCCCTTCTTTTGCTGCTGCTGCTGCTGCGGCTTGCCGTTGCCGCCGGCAGTCGCCGCGGCGGGCTCGCGCGCCATGGCTTCCGCACCACCCCCGCGGCCGCCGAGGAGCTGCATGCGGTCGGCCACAATCTCGGTGGAATAGCGGTCCTGCCCGTCCTTGTCCTGCCACTTGCGGGTGCGGATGCGGCCTTCGACGTAGACCGGGGAGCCTTTCTTGAGGTACTCGCCGGCGATCTCGGCGAGTTTGCCGAAGAACGCGATGCGGTGCCACTCGGTGTGCTCCTGTTTTGCGCCGTTCTTGTCCTTCCAGACTTCGGTGGTCGCGATGCGAATGTTGGTGACGGCATCCCCGCTCGGCAGATAACGTGTTTCCGGATCGGCGCCGAGATTGCCGATGAGTATCACCTTGTTGATCGAAGCCATTTGAGAACTCCTCAAAAACCAGTTTATTAACCGCCGATAAACGCCGATGAACGCCGATGAATATCGAGAACCTGAATCAGCCGCAGATAAACGCGGATACACGCGGATGAAAATCGAAAAACAAACAACTGTCTTTCCACCTTCATCCTGATTTTGATCTTGGTCCTATCTGCGTTCATCTGCGTTTATCCGCGGTTTCATTGCTTTTGTGTTCCTTCAAGTTTCGCCCGCGATCAGTTTCAGCACATTCTGCTCATCAAAGCCGGCGCTGTCCACCTTGAGATACGCGCTGCGCTCGCCGCTCATCACCAGCGCCTCGTGCACGCCCGGCAGCGTCCTGAGCTTGGCCAACAGGCCATCCGCCTGCTGACGGTCGAGCACGGGCAGCGCATACACGCGCGTCGAAAGCAGGGCCGGCACCCGGGTGCCGAACGCCAGCACCAGCCAGATAACGAGCAGGGTGGCGCTGAAGATGACAATGCCCGCCGTTCCCCACCGGCCATAGAGGAAACCGCCGACCGCGGCGCCGAGGAAGGCGCCGAAGAACTGGACGCTGGTGAACACGCCGATCGCCGTGCCTTTGGACCCGCTCGGCGCCAGCTTGGAAACCAGCGAAGGGAGATTGGCCTCGAGCACGTTGAAGGCGGTGAAAAACACCAGCAAAAAGAACGTGATCTGCCGCACGCCTCCCATCAGCCACGGCGCGAGCAGCTGGACCGCGAGCAGCACGCCGACCGAGCCGATGAACACCGCCTTCACCCGCTCTGGCCGTCCGGATGCGAACACCGCCGGCAGCATCAGCACGAACGAGCCGAGCATCACCGGGAGGTACACCTGCCAGTGCTGGTCCACGGCGAGGCCCGCGTCGCGCAGCTCGAACGGCACGGCGATGAACAGCGCCACCAGCACCGCGTGCAGCGCGAAGATGCCGTAGTTGAGGCGCGCCAGCTGCCCGTCTTTCAGTACGCGCGCGAACTGCTCCAGCCCGTTCTGCCGTGAGCGGTGGCGCGGTTCTCCCGGCACGCGGGGCACCACGCCATAGACCACCAGCATCGCGGCGAGCGCCAGCAACCCGGTAAGCGCAAAGATTCCCGGCACGCCGATCACGCGGTTGAGCCAGGAACTGAGCACCAGCGAAGCGGCAAAGGTGGCGCCGATGGTGGAGCCGATCATCGCCATCGCCTTGGTGCGGTGTTCGTCGCGCGTGAGGTCGGCGGTCATTGCCATCACCGCCGCCGAAATCGCGCCCGCCCCCTGCAGCATGCGCCCCGCGATCACGACGGTGATGTGGGTGCCGAGCGCGGCGATGAAGCTGCCGGCGGCAAAGATCGCGAGCCCGACGTAGATCACGGGCTTTCTGCCGTAGCGATCGGACCACCAGCCGAACGGGATCTGAAGGCAAGCCTGCGTCAGCCCGTAGGCGCCGATCGCGATCCCCACCAGCGTCAGGTTGTCGCCCCCCGGCAGGCTCTCGGCGTAGATCGCGAACACCGGCAGGATTACGAACATGCCCAGCATGCGCAGCCCGAAGATGCTGGAGAGGCTGATCACCGCGCGCAGCTCCTGCGGGCTCATGCGGTTGCCAGGGGACATTTGCGGACTGCTGAAGGATTGGGAATTGACGCTAAAGTCCGGTATATTAACAGGTTTACTTTCGCTCCGACCCACCACTTGGCTGCCCATCTACCGACCGTCATCCGGCTGCAGACTGCCGGCCCCGAGGCCGCGAAAAGCACCGAGTTCATCCGCGTCCGCGGCGCGCGCACGCACAACCTCAAGAACATCAACCTCGACCTGCCGCGCAACCGGCTGATCGTGATCACCGGGCTGTCCGGCTCGGGCAAGTCCTCGCTCGCGTTCGATACGCTCTACGCCGAGGGACAGCGCCGCTACGTCGAGTCGCTCTCGGCCTACGCGCGGCAGTTCCTGCAACTGATGGAAAAGCCGGACGTGGATCTCATCGAGGGGCTGTCGCCCGCGATCTCGATCGAGCAGAAAGCGACCAGCCACAACCCGCGCTCGACGGTGGGCACCGTGACCGAGATCCACGATTACCTGCGGCTGCTGTTCGCGCGCATCGGCGATCCGCACTGCCCGGAGCACAACATCCTGCTCTCGGCGCAGAGCGTCTCCCAGATGGTGGATCACGTGCTGCAACTGCCGGAAGACACGCGGCTCACGATCCTGGCGCCGCTCATTGTCGGGCGCAAGGGCGAGCAGGTGGAACTTTTCGACGAGCTGCGCGCGCAGGGGTTCGTGCGGCTCAGGATAGACGGCAACGTCCACGAAATCGACGAGCTGCCCAAGCTCAAGAAAAACATCAAGCACACCGTCGAGGTGGTCGTGGACCGTCTCAAGGTGCGGCCGGACGCCAAGCAGCGGCTCGCGGAATCGTTCGAGACCGCGCTGCGTCACGCCGACGGGCGCGCGCTCGCGGTGGAGATGGACTCGGGCAAGGAGCACCTCTTCTCCGCCAAGTTCGCCTGCCCGGTGTGCAGCTACTCGCTGCCGGAGCTCGAGCCGCGGCTGTTCTCTTTCAACAACCCGATGGGCGCGTGCCCGCGCTGCGACGGGCTGGGCGCCATCAGCTTCTTCGATCCCAGGCGCGTGGTCGCCTTCCCCGACCTCTCGCTCGCCTCCGGCGCAATCAAGGGCTGGGACCGCCGCAACCAGTTCTACTTCCAGATGCTGCAGTGCCTGGCGCAACACTACGGCTTCGACCTCGAAACCCCGTTCGGGGAGCTGCCGCAAAACGTGCGGGAGGCGGTGCTGCACGGATCGGGCGCAGACAAGATCAAGTTCATTTACCTCGGCGAGCGCGGCAACCGCTTCGTGCGCGAGCACCCGTTCGAAGGGGTGATCCCCAACCTCGAGCGCCGCTACCGCGAAACCGACTCCATCGTGGTGCGCGAAGAGCTTGCAAAATACCTCAACACCCGGCCCTGCCCCGAATGTAACGGCACGCGGCTGCGGCGCGAGGCGCGGCACGTCACCGTCACCGGCAAGGCCATCTACGAGATCAGCGCCATGACGCTGGCGCAGGCGAGCCGGTTCTTCGAGACACTCGCGCTCACGGGCGTGAAGCAGGCGATCGCGGAGAAAATCGTCAAGGAGATCGTCACCCGCATCACGTTTCTCAACAACGTCGGGCTCGACTATCTCTCGCTCGACCGCTCGGCCGACACGCTCTCCGGGGGCGAAGCGCAGCGCATCCGGCTTGCGAGCCAGATCGGCTCGGGGTTGACTGGCGTGATATACGTGCTCGACGAGCCCTCGATCGGGCTCCATCAGCGCGACAACGCGCGGTTGCTCGCCATGCTCAAGCGCCTGCGCGACATCGGCAACACGGTAATCGTGGTCGAGCACGACCGGGAAGCGATCATGAACGCCGACCACATCGTCGATATGGGGTTGGGCGCGGGCGAGCATGGCGGCGAGGTCATCGCCCAAGGCGCGCCGCAGGAGGTCGTGAAGCACCCCGAGTCGCTCACCGGCCAGTACCTGTCGGGGCGCCGCCGGATCGAGGTGCCGGCGCTGCGCCACCGTGTGAACCCCAAACGCCAGCTCACGATCTCCGGCGCTTCCGGCAACAACCTGAAGAGAATCACGGTGAACGTGCCGGTCGGGCTGCTGGTGTGCGTGACCGGCGTCTCCGGCTCCGGCAAGTCCACGCTCATCAACGACACGCTGTATCACGCGGTGGCGCGGAGCCTCTACGGCAGCATCCTCGAACCCGCTCCGTTCGAGGCGATCAAGGGCATGGAGCTCTTCGACAAGGTGGTGAACGTGGACCAGAGCCCGATCGGGCGCACGCCGCGTTCCAACCCCGCCACCTATACCGGGCTGTTCACGCCGATACGGGAGCTGTTCGCCGGCGTGCCCGAGGCGCGCGCCCGCGGCTATGGCGCCGGGCGCTTCTCGTTCAACGTCAAGGGCGGGCGCTGCGAGGCATGCCAGGGCGACGGCATGCTCAAGGTCGAGATGCACTTCCTGCCCGACATCTACGTGCTGTGCGACGTGTGCCACGGACAGCGCTACAACCGCGAAACCCTCGACGTCAGCTACAAGGGCAAAAACATCCACGAAGTGCTGCAGATGACGGTGGAGCAGTCAGCCGAATTCTTCAGCGCGGTGCCGGCGATCGCGCGGAAGCTCCAGACGCTGCTCGACGTGGGGCTCGGCTACATCAAGCTCGGCCAGAGCGCGACCACGCTTTCGGGGGGCGAAGCGCAGCGGGTCAAGCTCTCGCTGGAACTGTCCAAGCGCGACACCGGCAGAACGCTTTACATGCTGGACGAGCCGACGACGGGGCTGCATTTCCACGACATCGATCTTCTGCTGCGCGTGCTGCACCGCCTGCGCGACCACGGCAACACCGTGATCGTGATCGAGCACAATCTCGACGTCATCAAGACCGCCGACTGGATCATAGACCTCGGCCCCGAAGGCGGGGACGGCGGCGGCCGCGTCATCGCCGAGGGCACGCCCGAGGACGTGGCGAAAAACAAGGCGAGCTACACTGGGCAGTATGTGAAGACTGTGCTTGCGTAATGGCTGCGCCTGGCGTGTAGTATGCACGCCCGCCCAGCGCAGGTGGCGACGCCAAGGAAAGGACAAGAACGGATGTTCAGGCTCCTCCGCTATTTTTCGATCGCAAGTTTCATTGCAATAGTCGTTGCGACGGCGGCACTGACCGCGCTCCACGAGCGCTTGGCCGTGCGCGATCTTATTGACGCACAGGAGCAGCACCATGTCGTGCTGACCCGCGTGGCCGCCAATATCTTATGGCCGCAGTTCTCGCCGTTCGTACGCTCTTCCACCGCGCTGGATAACAATGCGCTCAAATCTCATCCTGAGATCGAGCGACTGCATCGCGCCGTGCTGCAGGAGCTTACCGGGACCCGCGTCCTCAAGATAAAGATCTATGATCTCTCGGGTCGTACCGTGTTTTCCACGGAGGCCAAGCAGATCGGTGAGGACAAGTCGAAAAATGCGGGGTTTCTCTCGGCGCGTGAGGGGAAGCCGGCAAGCGAGCTGACCCACCGCAACCAGTTCAGCGCTTTCGAGCAGTCGGTCGAGAATATCGACGTGGTGTCCTCGTACATCCCGATCTACAGGAAGGACTCGAGCGAAGTCGAGGAGGTATTCGAGATCTACAGCGACATCTCGTCGTTGCTGCAGCGGATACAGGAGACTCGCAATACGGTCATTCTTCAAGTTACCGCGGTCCTCCTGGGCCTTTACCTGGCGCTGTTTTTCATCGTCAGGCACGCCGATTCGGTAATCAAGCGGCAGGTCCTCCAGCGGCAGAAGGATGAGGAAAGCCTGCGCAATGCGCGGAGCGAGATCGTCCGCAGCGAGGAATTTCACCGGGCTTTGATCGAGCGCTCCTCGGACGCGGTAGTGGTCCTCGGGGCGGACCTCACCGTGCGTTATGCCACTTTCACGGTCGTCCGGATTCTTGGTCGGCCGGAGGCGAGCATCATGGGTTCGCCCCTGGTGGAGTGCGCGTGTGAGCCGCATCGGGCATTGGTGGCGAACTGGTTGACCAGTGTCGCGTCGCAGCCCGAGGCCGTGCAGCCGATCGAGTTCGAGGGTGACCACGCCGCCAAGGGCAGGAGGCATTTCGAAGCCACCGCGACGAACCTGCTCAATCACCCAGCGGTTCAGGGAATCGTGGTGAACATCCGCGATGTTACCGAACGCAAGCATGCGGAGATGGAGGTGCGTCGCCTCGCCCTCTATGACAGCCTCACGGGGCTGTCGAAACGCGAGTTCTTTGCCGAGCACGTGCGAAAGGCCATCGGGCATGCCCGCAGGTACGCCGAGCCTCTGGCGGTCATGTTTCTCGACCTCGACCGGTTCAAGCGCATCAACGACACGTTCGGCCACGATGCCGGGGACACAGTGTTGCGGGAGGTTGCGGCGAGGCTGCGCCAGATCCTGCGCGAAGGCGACACCATCGGACGCGATCTCCTGCATAAGGCGGAGGACAACATCGCTCGGCTCGGGGGCGACGAGTTCACGATCTTGCTCAACCGGCTGAAACGGCCCGAGGACGCCGCGTCGGTGGCGCGCCGCATCCTTGATGCCGTCAGCCGTCCATGCAAGCTGGGAGGCGAGGAGGTAACCGTCACCGTCAGCATCGGCATCGCGATCTTTCCGCAGGATGGCGCGAACATAGACGACCTCCTGACGCGTGCCGACGCCGCGATGTATGACGCCAAGGAGCACGGCAAGAACACCTACAAGCTGTTCTCCGACATCTGAAACGTGGCGATTGCGGCGCGCAAACAACAAGCGACTAATGCATGAGCCCACGCGAACTCCTGCTCGGAAGCTTCCAGGCGGCGCTTGCCGCGGCCGATCCGCTGAAGATCGTCCCGCCGCACCTGCCCAAGCCGCCCAAGGGTAAGACGCTGGTGGTCGGCGCCGGCAAGGCCGCTGCTTCCATGGCGCTCGCAGTCGAGCAGAACTGGCCGGCCGAGGTGCCGCTCGACGGACTCGTCATCACGCGCTACCAGCATGGGCTCCTCACCAACCGCATCACCGTGATCGAGGCCGGGCACCCGGTGCCCGACGAGAGCGGCGAGAAAGCGGCGCAGGAAATCCTGCGGCGCGTGAAAAACCTCACGCCGAACGATCTCCTGCTCGCGCTCGTTTCCGGCGGCGGCTCCGCCCTGCTCTCGCTGCCGGTGGAAGGCATCAGCATGGCGGAGCTCAAGGCGACCACGCGCGAGCTGCTCAAGTGCGGCGCGCCGATCCAGGAGATGAACACGGTGCGCAAGCACCTCTCCGCAATCCAGGGCGGCAAGCTCGCCGCGGCATCCCGTGCGCCGGTGCTCGCGCTCATCATCTCGGACGTGACCGGCGACGATCCCACCCACATCGCCTCCGGCCCGTGCGCGCCCGACCCTACCACCTACCAGGACGCGCTCGACATCCTCGAGCGCTACGAAGTGAAGGCCCCGAAGGCGGTGGTCGAGCACCTCACGCGCGGCGCGAAGGGAGAGATCCCGGAGACGCCCAGCTCCGGCAACCGGATCTTCAAGCGGGTGGAGAACCAGGTGATCGCCACCGCGCAGCAGTCGCTGCAGGCGGCGGCGAGCTTCTTCATCGGGCACGACATCCACCCTGCGATCCTTGGCGATGCGGTTACGGGAGAAGCACGCGAGGTCGCGAAGGTCTATGGCGCGCTCGCGCGGCAAGTGAAGCTGCGCGGCCAGCCGTGGGAGCCGCCGGTCGCGCTGATTTCCGGGGGCGAGACCACCGTCACCGTGCGCGGCGAGGGCCGCGGCGGGCGCTGCACGGAATTCCTGCTCGCGCTCGCGACGGATTTGAACGGCGCCGAAGGCATCCACGCCCTCGCCTGCGACACCGACGGCATAGACGGCTCGGAAGACAACGCCGGCGCGATCCTCACGCCAGATTCACTGAAGCGCGCCGGAAAGAAAAAGCTGGACGCCGCGAAGCTGCTGGACAACAACGACGCCTACGGCTTCTTCAGCGCGCTGGGCGATCTCGTCGTCACCGGCCCCACCCGCACCAACGTCAACGACTATCGCGTGATCCTCGTCCTCTGACGTAACGCGGATTGAAACCGCCGATGAACGGAGATAGACGCCGATATGTCCAAAAACCTCTTGCTCTGGAGGAGGCGGGGGTGAAAAATGGGGCTAGCTCAGTCTGACCCCATTTCTCCGAAAGGAGATTCGATGAAATCTTTCGAAAAGACAAGTAACCGCGCCGGAAGGTTGATGAAACTCGGCGTTTGCGCCGCGCTTTGTGTTGCAACGTTCGTTCTCAGCACAGGTTCCACGCCCGTTTTCGCGCAGAAGTATCCCGACAAGCTGGTCCGGCTGATCGTCCCGTTCGCGCCCGGCGGCGGCACCGACGTGCTCGGCCGCTTCGTCGCCGCGAAGTTGTCCGACAGCCTGGGCGTCAGTGTGGTGATCGAAAACCGCGGGGGCGCGGGCGGCACGATCGGCGCCGAGATTGCAGCACGCGCGGCGCCGGACGGCTACACGATGCTGTTCACCTCCGCCAGCTACACCTTCAATCCGAGCCTTTATACGAAGCTGGGCTACGACCCGCTGAAGGACTTTACGCCGATCACGCTCGTTGCGATGGTGCCGCACCTGCTCGTGGTGCACCCGTCATTGCCGGTGAAGAACGTCAAGGAGCTGATCGCGCTCGCGCGGCAGCGCCCCGGGCAGATCTTCTTCGCCTCGGGCGGCACGGGCAGCTCGGTCCACCTCGCCGCCGCGCTATTCATCGCGATGACCAGGCTCGACATGACGCACGTGCCGTACAAGGGCGGCGGCCCCGCGATTACCGGCGTCCTGTCCGGCGAGGCGTCGGTCATGTTCCCGACCATGCAGTCTGTGATGCCGCTGGTGAAGTCGGGAAGGCTGCAGGCTCTCGCGATTTCGACCGCAACGCGCTCGCCCGCGCTGCCCGAGATTCCGACCATCGCCGAGGCGGGCGTGCCGGGCTACAACGCAACCGGCTGGTACGGAATGCTGGCGCCCACCGGCACGCCGCAAGCCGTCATCGACCGTCTCAATGCCGAAGTGGTGAAAATCCTGACCACGCCGGAACTGAAGGAACGGCTCGCGAGCGAAGGTGCGGTCGCGGTCGGCAACACGCCCGCGCAGTTCGACAAGTTCATTCGCGACGAGATCGGCAAGTGGGCGAAGATCATTCGCGATCTCAAGATCAAGGTTGACTAAGAGGCGGTCTCAAAATTCATTAAAAAAACGAAACCGCCGATGAACGCCGATAACGGCCAAGATCGTTGAAGCCGCAGATAAACGCCGGTGAAAATCTGGAGGGGAGAAATAGAAACAGGGGCAGAGTCACTTTTCGGTTGACGGACAAGGTACTCCGACCCTGTTTACTGCAACTAGGGCCATCGCGATGGCTGAAAAAAAGATCATCGCTGTAGTCGGCGCAACCGGCACGCAGGGCGGCGGCCTGGCCCACGCGATTTTGAACGAACCACGCGGCACCTTCGCCGTACGCGCGCTTACGAGAAACGTCAACTCCGACAAGGCGAAAGAGCTGGCGAAACTTGGGGCGGAGGTCGTGGCGGCCGACATTGACAACGCGACGAGCCTCAAACTGGCGTTCGACGGCGCGTACGGGGTGTACTGCGTCACGTTTTTCTGGGAACACTGTTTGCCGGAGAAAGAGATGGCGCAGGCCGCCGCCATGGCCCGGGCGGCGAAGAATGCCGGCGTCAAGCATGTCATCTGGTCCACCCTCGAAGACACGCGCAAGTGTGTGCCTATCCGGGACAGCCGGATGCCTACCATCATGGACAAGTACAAGGTGCCGCACTTCGACGGCAAGGGCGCGTCCAACGACGCATTCAGGCATATCGGCCTGCCGACGACATACCTCTTGACGTCGCTCTACTGGGAGAACCTCATCTATCTCGGCATGGGACACAAGAAGGGCCCGGACGGCATGCTGGCGATCACCCTGCCCATGGGCGACAAGAGGCTCCCGGGTATCGCCGCCGAGGACATCGGCAAGTGCGCCTTCGGCATCTTCAAGAGAGGCGTCGAGTTCATCGGCAGGACCATCGGCATCGCCGGCGGGAATCTGACCGGCGTGCAGATGGCCACCGCGCTCACCAGGGCGCTGGGCCAGAAGGTGATTTACAACGACGTGCCGCCCGATGAATATCGCCGTCTCGACTTGCCGGCGGCCGAGGATCTCGGAAACATGTTCCAGTTCATGCGCGATTTCGAGACCGACTTCTGCGCCGCGCGCAACGTCGAGCTCTCGCGATCCCTCAATCCTGGACTTCTATCCTTCGACACGTGGCTCGCCAAGAACAAGGACCACATTCCGCTGCATTGAAGAACCGTGACCAGTGACCGGTCACTGGAACAAATCGAATCAGTAGATTGGGGATCAGCTCAACCTGACCCCTTTCTGCCTTCTTGAAGTAAATGCAACAACACAACTAGGACTCACTGCCTTCTACCTTCTACCTTCTACCTTCTACCTTCTACCTTCTACCTTCTGCCTTCTGCCCCCTTCCCCGCGTTACATTTTGTTACCAAAACGTCCGCACGAGTTTGATAGTATAGAAAGGATAAAGTGTCTAATGCGTATGCAACTACGCACCCTCATCCGACTGCCGGTCGTCCTCGTCGCGATCCTCGCCGCGGCCCCTGCTTCCGCGCAGGTATATAAGTGGGTGGATGAGCGCGGCGTGACCAACTACTCCAACCAGCCGCCCGCCGATCCCAAGGCCGTGAAAATGCTGGGGCTAGTCGAGGACAGGATTTCCGTTTATACCCCGGACAAGGCCCTCACGCAGGCGATCGAAGCCTTTCATCAAAGAAGCAACCAGGCTCTTGCCGAGAGAATCGGCAACCTGGAGCGCCAGCTCGAGGCCGAGCGCCGGGCGAGGCAGTACGCGGCTGCCGCCGACGCGCAGGCCGCCTACGACCCGTGCTTGGGCAACCGGGGAATCGACTGCAACCGAATCTACAGCGGCTACTACCCGTACGGTCCCGCCGTCGTGTTCGTTCCTTTGCGCCATCGACCCCGAAGTATCGTTCAGACGCAACTGACGCCGGG
>JAHFRO010000185.1 GCA_023266245.1 Betaproteobacteria bacterium
CAAAGAGCCCGATCAGGCACAACACCACGCCCACGGCACCCAGGCCCATCGAGCCCCACAGCAGGAACGCGGCGCCGGTGATGATGTTGGCGGAGGCCAGCACGATCGCGAGCTGCAGCGCCGCCGCTCCCACTTCATACCGGTGGTAGGCCGCAAGCGAGTGGTCGCGCTTCTGCTCGGCTGCCTTGGCGCGCGCGGAGAGTTCCTTGCGCCCTTCCTGGGTCTCCGGCTCGGAGTCGTAGCGCGCCGCGGTCTTGCGCCACTCGGCGATGCGCTTCTCCATCGCCTCCTTTGCCCGCGCGCTCTGCTCGCGCGCGAGGTCGAGCTCGAGCGCCTCCGCCGCGGTACGCAGCGTTGTCAGACGGATCGTTTTCGCCTGGAAGAACGCCCACAGGTTGGAAGCTTCGATGTTGTAGCTCAATGCCGCGGTCTGTGCGCTCTTGCCCAGCGTTTCGGAGAACGCGAGCACCGCGGCGAGCGCCGCGATCAGCAGCGCGACCTTCTTGTTGGACGGATCAATGTGACCGGCTTCGGACATGGCTTGCTCCTCCCTGTTATCGCGGGCGATATTTTCCGCCATCCGCGGCGGGGAATAAAGGCCGCACGGGAACGGGTTGTAATGACCAAATGGATCTTCACGCGCCCGCAATTTGTCTATCGCGACCGTTGTGCTAGCATCTAGCCGTCCGCCCACCGCGTTCCCGTTACCGGGCTTCCCGGCGGCTCATGAGAACAGGAGAGGACTATGAAGTTCAAAGGTTTTCTGCACATGAATATCCGCTGCACGCAGCGCGATCTGCCCGCGATCGAGAAGTTTTACGGCGACGTGCTCGGGCTCAAGACGGGCTACCGGCCGGCGTTCGTGTTTGACGGGATCTGGCTCTATGACGGCGAGGATCCCATCGTCCACGTGTCGGCGCGCTTTCCGGAAGGGTCGCTCGCAAAAAACGACAAGCACAGCGGCAGCGTGGACCACATCGCGTTCAAGGCCTCCGGCGCGGCGGACTTCCGCAAGCGCCTGAAGGGGCTCGGCATCGCGTTCGAGGAACAGAACATTCCGAACGCGGGCTACCAGGTTTTCCTGCACGACCCGGTCGGCACCAAACTCGAGTTCAATTTCCTGAACGAGGTCGTTCCCGACGCAGTTCCATCCGGCACTACCGCGCAGACGAATCTGGTGACGTAGCAGCCTGACCGGCTCGCGCGCGATGCGCGACAAGACGGTAGCCATCCTCGAAAGCCGGCTCGGCCAGCAATTGGCCGAACTCGTCGGCAAGCGCGGCGGCCGGCCGTTCCACGCGCCGGCGCTGGCCGAGATACCTGATGTCGACCACGCCTACATCTCGACACTCATCAGCGAGCTCGAGACGCACCCTGCGAAGGTCGCGATCTTTCAGACCGGCGTCGGCACCCATGCCCTGTTTCGCGCGACCGACGCCCTCGGCCTGACCGAAAAGCTTCTCACACTGCTCGCCAAGGCGGTCGTCGTCGTGCGCGGGCCCAAGCCGACCGCGGCGCTGCGCACGCGCAATGTCCGCATCGACCTCAGCGCGGAAGATCCGTTCACGACCGCTGAGGTGCTGGAGGTATTGAGGGCGGTGCCGCTCGGCGGGGCGCGGGTGGCTGTGCAGCGCTACGGCGCTCCCAACCCCGAGCTCGACCAGGCGTTAAAGGCGCGAGGCGCGCAGGTCATTGACATTCCGCTTTACCGCTGGTCGCTGCCGCAGGACACCAAGCCCTTGGTCGCGCTGATGGACGCGCTGGATCGACGGGAGATCGATGCGATAACCGTTACCAACGCGGCGCAGGTTCACAACCTGTTTGCCTTGGCGGAACAACTCGGCCGCGCGGATGCGCTTAAGGCCAACCTGAACCAGGTGCTGGTCGCTTCCATTGGCCCGGTGTCCTCCGACGCACTGAAAAAATTCGGGGTCGCGGTGGGCCTGGAGCCGCGGCCGCCCAAGCTCGGGCCGCTCGTCGCGGCGCTCGACGAGGCTCTGTCCCGGTAACGCGCATCGGGGGTTCGTTGTTCTTGACTTCCTTCTCAAGGATGCCGGAGCGGCTTTCCGTGCAACCGCTGTTCCGGCTCATTGGCCCCGCGCCTTGATCGAGTCTTGAACCGACGTCGCTTTCTCGCCCGGGCCGGCAGGGCGCTGGTAGGTGGCCTGGCGGCCGTCGGTCCGCTCGCCGCGCAGGGCGCGACGCGAGGAGGCGAAACCAGGTCGGAGAAAATGTCGCAGCCGCCTGAACGCTCGAGCGCGGGATCGCGCGGCATCACGCTGTTTCTGTGTGGCGATGTGATGACCGGCCGCGGCATAGACCAGATCCTCCCGCACCCGAGCAAGCCGCATCTCTACGAACCCTACCTGCGCTCGGCGCTGGGCTATGTGGAGATCGCGGAGCAGGCAACGGGGCCGATCAAGAGGCCCGCGGACTTCGCCTACATCTGGGGCGACGCCCTGGCGGAGCTCGAGCGCATGCGGCCGGATGCGCGGATCGTCAATCTGGAAACCGCGGTGACCGCAGCCGAGGATGCCTGGCCGGGCAAGGGCATCCACTACCGCATGCATCCCGCGAACGTCCCCTGCCTCGCTGCCGCGAGAATCGACTGCTGCGTGCTCGCCAACAACCACGTGCTGGACTGGGGATACAGCGGGCTCGCGGAGACCCTGGAGACGCTGCGAGGCGCTGGCATCCGCACCGCGGGCGCGGGCCGCGACGGTGCCGAGGCCGCCGCGCCGGCGGTGTTGGAATTGCCCGGCAAGGGCCGCGTGCTCGTTTTCGCCTTCGGCACGGAGAGCAGCGGCGTGCCCCGGGACTGGGCAGCAGGCAAGGGCCGCGCGGGCGTGAACTTCCTCAGCGATCTCTCCGCGCGGACGGTGGACGCCATCGCTCTACAAGTGCGCGCCGCAAAGCGCGCCGGCGACATCGTGGTGGCTTCGATCCATTGGGGCGGCAACTGGGGCTATCACATCGCGCAAGAGCAGCGCGCGTTTGCACACCAACTCATCGATGCGGCCGGCGTGGACGTAGTGCACGGTCATTCCTCACACCATCCGAAGGGCATCGAGATCTACCGCGACAAGCTTATCCTCTATGGCTGTGGCGACTTCCTGAACGACTATGAGGGCATCAGGGGCCACGAATCGTACCGCCCCGACCTTGCCTTGATGTACTTCCCGACCCTGGACGCCGCAACCGGCAGGCTCGCGCGCTTCGCCATGACGCCTACACAGATACGCCGTTTTCGCGTGAACCGCGCGCCGGAGGACGGCGCGCGCTGGCTGCTGGAAACGCTCAACCGCGAGGGCCGGCAGTTCGGCACGCGCGTGGAACGCCAGCCGGACAACACATTCCTGCTGCTTTGGAGGTAGGGCATCGGCTCGGCGAATTTGGGCCGCCGTCATGCTGAGCCCTTTTCGGGCCTGGATTGTCGTTCTGCCTCCTCAAGCGTAGTATTGAAAATCCAGGAAGGGCGGAAGGTTGCCCCACCCTGCAAACTGAAAGGAGGGTGCCATGTGCGATACAGAATGGTCCAGGAGATACGCGGAACTCAAGGCGCTCGAGAAGGCCAGGAAAGAAGCTGAAGAGCTGACAAGGCGCGCCATGAAACCCAAACCGGCAGGTGGAGCCAACGCTCCCCAGACTCCGGAAAAACAACCGGCAGAGAAACTGGAGCCGGTAGCCGGTTGAGTTAACGCAAGGAGTCAGCAAGGCTCCGCACGCTGGTTCTCCCGTGCGGTAGGATGTTGACGCTGACGTCGTGCACGTGGCGGGCGAGCGCGAGATCGACCGCCGTGTGTTGGTTGCGGGTTAGAGCTGGATGCCCTGGCCCCAGGCACCCTCGAAGAAACGCCCGGCGACGGGCTTGCGCGCGCGCGGCGCGAGCTCCTTCTTCTTGACCTCCTCATCGTCGAGCGTGTCGGGCGCGGCTTGACAGCCGACCGCGATCATCGCCATCGGCGTGTACTCGGCCGGTATGTTGAACGCGGCGCGCGCCTTCTCGGCGTCGAAGCCGCCCATCTGGTGCACGATCAGCCCGAGCGCAACCGCCTGCAGCGCCATGGACACGCTCGCCGCGCCGGTGTCGTGCTGCCCCCAGCGGTTGGGTTTGCCGTTGTTGGCGAAGATCGAGCCCGCGCACGAGAGCATGAGCAGCGGCACGTTCTTCACCCACTTCTGGTTGCCCTCCGACAAGCAGTCGAACGCCTTCTGCCAGCCCTCGGGATCGCGGCTCTTGTCCCACACCAGGTAACGCCACGGCTCGTCGCCGTAGCATGAGGGCGCCCAGCGTCCTGCTTCGAGCAATATCTTCAATTGCTCACGCGCGACTGGTTTGGTCGCGTCAAAAGCACGCGGGCTCCAGCGCCGCGCCAGGAGATCGTGAATCGGGACACTGGTTGATGCTTTTTTTTCCAGCATGCTGTCGCTCCTCAGATGAACGATAACCTCGGCTGCGCCGGGGCGCCGCGCAGCAGCCCGACCGGTGAAGACGCTCCCTTACTCGCCGCCCGCCGCGTCAGGTCTTGCGCTCGTCCACGCTCAGCGGCCCGGCTCCATAGGCCATGACATAGAGCATGCCGCCCATGATGGTGATGTTCTTCATGAAATGAATCATCTGGTTCTCTGCCAGCGCCGCGTCCACCGCCCAGAAGTTGTGGAAGAGCAGCGTTACCGGTATCAGCCACAGGAAGATCGCCGCCGCGGCCCACCGTGCTTTCCAGCCCACGATCAGCATCAGCGCCCCGCCGAGCTCGATGATGATGGTAAGCACCAGCGCCACTTCGGAGAACGGAATGCCCTTGCTCGCCATGTAGCCCGCGGTGCCCGCGAAGCTGCCGATCTTGATCAGTCCCGACCACGCGAAGATCAGGGCGAGCAGGATGCGCCCGACGAGCGGGCCGTAGTGTTTGACCATTTCACATGCCTTTTCCAT
>JAHFRO010000186.1 GCA_023266245.1 Betaproteobacteria bacterium
TTTTGTCCTTTCGTGCACGGTGAGGGGCGCGGCGCTTGCGGCGCGCCCCGCTCGATCATGCGGTTGAATGCGCACGGTGAGGAGCGCGACGCTTGTGGCGCGTCTCTCTCGACTGTGCGATCTAATTATACGGGGCCGCCGCCCGGCCGCGCCCGCGCGAGCGCTTCCTGACGCCTGCCAAGGAGCCAGCTCAGCGCAGCCCACGCCAGCGCCACCGGCACGGCCGCCGCGGCGAGCACGACAACGCCGAGGCCCAGCGCCTTCAACCCGGCGAGCAGCCAGCCGCTCGCCACATCGCCGCCGCGGAACACCACGGTGTCGATGAAGTTCTTGGCCTTGTACTTGCGCTCGCGGTCGAGCACGGCGAACAGGAGTTCCCGCGCCGGCTTGGCGATCGCGTACTCGCCGGCGCGGCGCACGATCTGAAACGCGACGATCACCGCCAGCGCGGGAAATGCGCCGACCGTGGCGAATCCCGCCACCGACAGCGCCGGCAGCAGCACGAGCGTGCCCGCCACGCCCAGCCACGCCAGCAGCCGCCCGGTGGCGAGCAGCTGCAGCAGCAGGGCCAGCAGATTGGCGGCGAGATCGATGAAGGCGAACAGCCGCGTGCGTTCGGCGCCGGAGACGATGCTCGCCGCCACGATGCGCGCCTGCTCGAAATAGAGAAAGGTGTAGAGCAGCGAGAACAGCACGATGTAGAGGCAGATGCCGAGCAGGTAACCGGAGCCGAGCACCGCACGGATGCCCGCCCAGATACTGCCGCCGATGGCCTCGTCGGAGCCCGCCCTCACCGCGTTGAGACGCGCATCGGGCTGCGCGTCCCAGGCGAGCAGGCGGTATATGCAGATCACCGCGACGGTCAGGAACAGCACCGAGACCAGCAGCAGGTTGGCCACGCCCAGCGGCACCGCGAGCGACGCGGTGAGTGCGGGCCCGGTCAAGGCCCCGGCGCTGCCGCCGCCGGCGATCACGCCGAACAAACGCTTGCCCTGCTCGTTGCTGAAGAGGTCCACCATGAAGCTCCAGAACACCGAAACCACGAACAGGTTGAATACGCTCACCCACACGAACAGCGCCTGCGCCACCGCCGCGGCCGCAACACCGCTCTGCATCAGCGCGTAGAACACCAGCAGATTGGCGATGAAGAACCAGTAGACCGCGGGCAGCATCACGCGGCGCGGAAAACGCGCCGTGACCCAACCGAACAGCGGCACCGCGGCGAGCATGGCGACGAAGGTGCCGGTGAACAGCCACGGCAGGTTGGCGATACCGCCCGCGATGCCCATCTCGTCGCGCACCGGCCGCAGCACGTAGTAGCCGCACAGCAGGCAGAAGAAATAAATGAACGACCATGCCAGCGCGGGCAGCTCATGGTGGCGTACGTCCAGGGATCGCAGCAGCATAGCGGTCAGTGTAGCGAGGGATCCTCGGGGTTGTCGAAATAGCACGCGCCGCCGCGGTTGACGCGGCTAGGCGGGGATACGATACTCACGCGTATCGCGTCCGCATAAGACCAAGAAGACGGGGCGTATCATGGCTTTTTTCAGCTAGGAGGAGAACATGAATCCATTGCGCACAGCGCTGCGCGTCGTACTGGCAGCAGCCATTCTGGGCTGCGCCGGCGCCGCCGCGCAGACCTATCCCGCGAAATCGGTACGCTTTGTCGTTCCGTACTCCCCCGGAGGTCCCGCCGATATCTATGCCCGTGTCCTCGGCCAGCGACTGCAGGAGACGCTCGGCCAGTCGTTCATCGTCGAAAACCGGCCCGGGGCAGGCTCGATCATCGGCACCGAGCTCGTGGCAAGATCCACCCCGGACGGCTACACGCTGCTCGTCATGTCGAACACCCACACGGTCAACGAGTCGCTGATCCCGAAGAAGCCGTTCACGCTGATGAAGGACTTCGTGCCGGTCGCCCCGATCAACCACTCGGACCTGCTGCTGGTGGTGCACCCGTCGCTTCCCGCGAAATCGGTGAAGGAACTTGTCGCGCTCGCGAAATCGAAGCCGCGCGGGCTCAACTACGCATCCTCGGGCAACGGCACGCCGTATCACATGGCGGGCGAGCTGTTCAAGGCGCTGGCGGGAGTGGATATCGTGCACATTCCCCACAAAGGCAGCGCCGAAGCGCGCACCAGCGTCATGAGCGGCCAGGTCGAGATGATGATTGACGCGATCACCACCATGGCGCCGATGGCGAAAGCCGGCCGGGTGCGGGCGCTGGGGACGACTGGCTCGAGACGCTCCACGGTGCTGCCCGACGCGCCGACCATAGCGGAAGCGGGCGTGAAGGGTTACGAGACCGGCATCTGGATCGGGATCATGGCGCCGGCCGGGACGCCGAAACCGGTAGTCGAGCGGCTCAATGCCGAGATCAATAAGATCACCAGCCGGCCCGAGGTGAAGAAGGCGTGGAATGAGCAGGGTGCGGAACCGATGACGATGACGCCCGCCGAATTCGAGAAGTATCTGAACGGCGACATCGCCAAGTGGGCGAAGGTGGTCAAGCTCTCCGGCGCCCGGGCCGACCAGTAAGCCAATCCGGCCGCAAGCGCCGGTTTAAGTGCGCGAGTCGAAGAGAGCGGCCTGCCGCTCCTCAACTCGCGCTTCAAGTAAGACGTTCTCTCTGTGTTCTCTGTGCCCTCTGTGGCTAATGAATTTGGTTTTGATGGAAGAATATGAAGCTGGTGCGATATGACAGGAACGGGGCGGTGCGCGTGGGGGCGCTCGACGACGAGCACGTCGTGGACTTGCTCGACGCGTGCCCGACGGGGACTCCGACCGGAGCGATTTCCGCCTTGAGCGACATGACGCGGCTCATCGCGGCGGGAGAAGAGGGGCTCAAGGCGGTACGGGCGGCGCTCGCCCATTCGCAGAAAACCGGGGCAGGCCGCACGCCGCTCGCCAAGGCGAAGCTCAAGGCACCGCTCGCTCCCACGCTGATTCTGTGCAGCGGCGAGAACTACTGGGACCACCGCGGCGAGAAGCCGGAAGTCACGCGCAAAGACCCCGAGTTTTTCCTGAAGACGAGCCTTGGCGTTGTCGGTCCGGAGGACGACATCCTCCGCGATGAGCGGGTGACGCAGAAGCTCGATTACGAGACCGAGCTGCTCATCGTGATCGGCAAATCGGGGCGGCACATTTCCCGCGAGCGCGCGCTGGAACATGTGTTCGGCTACTCGATCCTGAACGACGTCACCGCGCGCGACCGGCAGGTGACCCTGCGCCCCGACGGCTCCTCGGTCTATAACCTGGGCCCGGGAAAGAACTTCGATACCTGCGCGCCGATCGGGCCGTGCATCGTGACGCGCGACGAGATCGCCGACCCGCAGAGCCTGGAGCTGAAGACCTGGGTCAACGATGAGCTGCGGCAGAGCAACTCGACGGCGAAGATGATCTGGGACTGCCCGCAGCTCATTGAATTCTTCTCGACATTCATCACGTTGCGGCCCGGGGTGGTGATTTCCACCGGCACGCCGGGGGGCACCGCCTGGGGCACCGACCCGGAACTCGGCGGCAAGAAGCCGATGCGCAAGGACGTGATCGCCCCCAAGGGCTACCTGCAGGCCGGGGACGAGGTCGTGTGCGAGATCGAGCGCATTGGCCGTCTGAGGAACCGGGTGGTGACTGCCGCGACAAATTAGGTCATCACCGGTAAAATCGGACTGGTTTCGACACCACGCTTACGACGGAGGAGGAAATGAAAAAACACTTGAGGCGGGTAGGGTTGGCGCTGGTTTTGCTCGTCCCTGCGCTGGGTGTCGCGCAAGGCTATCCGAACCGGCCGATCACGGTAATCGTGCCGTTCCCGCCGGGCGGTATCGCCGATCTCACCGCGCGTCCGTTTGCCCCCGCGCTGGAGCGCGTACTCAAGCAGCCGATCGTGATTCAAAACCGTACTGGAGCGGCGGGGGCGGTCGGCGCACAGGCCGTCGCCATCGCTCCGCCCGACGGTTACACATTGCTGGTTGCGCTCGTCAGTATCTCGAGTGTGCCCGAAGTGGACAAGCTGTTCGGACGCCAGCCGATCTATACGCGCGACCAGTTCACCGGTATTGCGCGGCTCAACGCCGACCCCCCGATGCTGGTGGTGCATCCTTCGATCCCCACGAAAAGCCTGAAAGAATTCGTTGCGCTTGCCAAGGGCCATCAGGGTGAGATGATCTTTTCCTCCTCCGGGCTGTACGGCGCGTCGCACGTACCCTATGAGATGTTCCTGCAGGCGGCGGGACTCAAGATGCGGCACCTGCCGACTATCGGTGGCGGTCCCGCCATGACCGCGGTGCTGGGCGGCCACGCCGTCAGCTGGGCGTCCCCGCCGGGAATCGCATCCCCGCATCTGAAGGCCGGGAAAGTCAAAGCGTTTGCCACATGGGGCGCGAAGCGGCTGCCCGATTTCCCGAACGTGCCCACGTTCAAGGAATCGGGCTACGACATCGAGTACTACCTGTGGACCGGGTTCTTCGCGCCCAGGAACGTTCCCGCTGACGTGTTCAAGACGCTGCGGGAGGCGACCCGCCAGGCAGCGCAGGATCCCGAGTTCAGGAAGGGCATGGACAAGATCCAGACCCCGATCGCCTATCAGGACGCCGACGAGTTCAAGGCGTGGTGGGACAAGGACGCAGAGAAGATCGCTGCGGTGGTCAAACGCATGGGCAAGGTCGAGGACAGGAAATAACGGCTGTGTGTGGGCGGCGCACAAACCGGGCGTTGCGCGCCAAATCATAATCTTTAACCGCAAAGGCGCAAAGACGCCGAGGTATCGCAAAGAAAAGTTCGAAGACAAAAAACGAAAGCGCTTTGAGTGATCTTTGCGCCTTCGCGTCTTTGCGGTGAAGCTTTTAAAATGGAGGGCACCATGTTTCGACTGACTTTGGCGGTGATCGCGCTACTCGCGGCGGCGGGCGGCTTGGCGCAGGAAAAGTTTCCGA
>JAHFRO010000056.1 GCA_023266245.1 Betaproteobacteria bacterium
TCGTCGCGCGCGTGCGCCATGACGCCTGGCGTGCGCTGACTAAAAACTAATGGAACCGCAGATAAACGCAGATAAACGCGGATAAAAACAAGAATTTGAACCGCCAAGGCGCCAAGAAAATCTAATCAAGCCGCCGATGAACGCCGATGAACGTCGATAGACATTGTTTGACGGAGCCACGTCTAAAGCGTCTATGAAGGGCTGCAAACGGCCAACAGCGGACGTTCGCTATGCGGAATCACCACACGCAACGAAAGTCTAATAATGACGAATGGACGACGATCTGGCGCTATCGGACATTGCACCGTTGGGGGAACAACAGCTTTGATTGGGGGAACAGTTTGAGCAATTATCTGGACGTTCCGACGTTATCCGGACACGGGTGTCGGATTAAAACAAGTTAGGCCGATCAAGGAGAGGACTGGAGACTATGAGGCAGGAGACCTATGTCGTCGAAGTAAACAGCAGCGCCAAGGTTAAGCTCGGTAATCTTGTCCTTAGTGTCCGGAAGAGCAATTTTGACAAGGTAGAACTCGTGGTCGGGCACCCTGGTCTGCCAAACATCGACAAAGCATTGAGAATCGGCGAGGCAGTGCTCTTCGAGACGCCCGACGACGGCATTCTCGAAGTGCGAGCCTTGGCCACAAATCACAACCGGGCGGAACTCCTTGTCAGTCAGGTGTCCCCCCGCCTAGGTATCGCGGGCGGGCTGGTTATCGAAGACCCGAACAACTCGCCGTTCACTCCGAGCGAACTCATACGGATCGCGGATAGCCTCAAGAGCATCGGCGTCACGATTCGCCGGCGGTCAGATGTTGCCCCTGAACAGCTTGAGCTGATTCAGAGGAAACTCGACGAGATGGAGGCGGCATCACGGCGTCTCGGGCGCAAAGACTGGATAACCTATGTAGCGGGGACTCTGACCAGCATATGCGTTTCGGCTGCTTTCGCTCCTGACGTATCAAAAGCTCTATTTCAGTCCGCCAACTCGGCGCTGTCTTGGCTCTTCTATAATGCCTTGCAATTGCTTGCATGAGTTAGGCCCGGCCTAACCCCTCGTTCCAGCGGACCGCCTCCGACGTCCGTTGAGCTCAAACGTTGAACGACCGCTTTCGGGAAATGCGAATGGCGGGTTTGGGTCGTTTTCGGCAATTGGCTTCGAGCGCTATCTGTCAGATCAAGTCTGAACTGCTGCACCTGAATACAAAACGGACACGCTTGCGTGCCCGTTTTATCTTCGATTATCTGCGGCTACACAGTTTTTGATTTCTTTGGCGCCTTGGCGGCTCAGCTTTTATTTTTCGTTTTTGAGCGCGCCGTTAGACCTCGCAAGTATTCAGGCATCTCCTGGCGCAGTACCTGGCGAAGCACCTTCTCGGTGATCGGCTGATCGGTTTCAGCCAGATACTTTCGAAGCGCCTCGTTCATCATGGTCTGGTAACCCGACCCGGCCTTCTCCGCTCGCGCCCGGAATGCATCAAGCACCGCGTTGTCAATGAAAATGGAGATGCGCGTCTTCCCCTTCTGGGGAACGACGGCACCACGTTTGCCTTTCGAGAAGTCGTATTCAGCTCTCATACTGGAACCGCATACGGCAATGATATATACATTGTATGCATACGGCAAGCTGCTGGCATTGCGGCGGAAATCGCGGAAGCAAAACAGGCACGCTAGCGTACCCGTTTTATCTGCGGCTACATATTCTTTGTTTTTTGGCGTCTTGGCGCCTTGGCGGTTAATTTTGGATTTGTTTTTCCTTGGCGTTCTTAGCGGTTAAATTATTGTTCTTCTTGGCGGCCTTGGCGTCTTGGCGGCTAATTTCCGGTCATAAAGCGAAATCGAGCGCGCTGAAATCAGCCACCCGCTCCGCCTCTGCGAGCTGCGCGAACAGGCGCTCCGCCTTCGCGCGGTCGCGGTGCGAAGTCAACTTCAGGAATTTCTCGAAGAGCTCGGCGCGGCTCAGCGGCTTGCCCGGCATCCCCTTGAAGTCCTGCCCTTCGCCGTAAACTTCCTTGCCGCCCTTCAGCCGCAGTGCAACCCGGCTGGCAAGCGCCGTATCGCGGGGCGCCGCCGCGCGCAGTGTCACCTGTGCCGTGCGCGCGAGCGCGCGTATCGCCGGGTCGGCAAGCGCCTCCTCCGAGAAGACGCGCGGATCGGTCGGGTCGCGGAACAGGGCGAGCGCGGTGCAGAACGGCGTCGAGTACTGCGCCATCGCCAGGTCCTGCGGCTCGTTGATCGCGTGATGGCTCACCATCTTTTCCGCGCCGGCAATACTGATCTGAACCACATCGCTGCCCGAGAGTCCGTGCCGGGCCTTGAGATCGAGAACCAGCGTCACCGGCACGTGCGCGGTGATGTGGCACGCGTAGCGCTTGATCGTGGTCTTGAGCACGTGCCACTCCTCGCCGCACGACCGGGTGAGGCGCGCCGGCTCCGCATCCCGGCAGAACGTGTTGAGAAAACCGAATTTCCCTTCCAATACGCCTTCGGGGCCGGTGTAGCCGTCGCGGGCGAGCACCGCAGCCATGAAGCCGCCCTCCGCGGCGCGCCCGAGGTGCAGGCGCTTGACCATGCCGCCGCCGGAACGGGAGAACTCCAGCAGGCCGGAGCACAGGGAGCCGGCGATGCCGAGCGCGTTGGCCATGCGCTGCGCATCGAGCTCCATCAGCTTCCCCACCACGACCGCGCCACCGAAGACGCCCGTCAGCCCCGGCGCGTGGAAGCCGAGTTTCTCGCTCGAATGGCGCGCGGCGTCTCCGATCCGGTACATCACCTCGTAGCCCGCGACCATCGCCGCGAGCAGGTCCTTGCCGTTTTTCCCGCGGCCTTGCGCAACGGCCAGGCCCGGCACGGCAAGCGAGGCGCCGGGGTGCACCCCGACGCTCGGCTGGCACAGGCAGTCAAGCTCGAAGGCGTGCGCAAGCGCGCCGTTGGCGAGCGACGCGAACGGCGCGCGCACCTTGATCCCGGTGCCGAGCACGCTCGATCCGCCCGGCGCGCTGTTGCGCTTCGCGTACTCGATGACGATCTTGCTCCACGGCAACTCCGCACCGAACACGCAGGCACCGATCGTATCAATCAGGCAATCTTTCGTTCGCTCCATGACTTCGCGCGGAATGCGCTCATAGGCAAGGCCGACGGCGAACTGGGCGAGCGTGTGCGCGGCGGTCGTCATTTTGCGAGCCCCGCTCCCGTCAGGGCATCCTTCAATTGGGCGTACTGGGCGTCAAGGTAGCGACGGGTGTCGCGGCTGTTCATGTAAGTGTTCTCCCAGAAATTGGCTTCAAGGTCTTTTTTCCAGTCGTCGGCCTGCGCGAGCCTGGCCGCGACCTCGTCCCAATACGCGACCTGTGCCGGGCTGAGGCCCGGGGTCCCGATCATCAGGCGGAAATTATCCACCACCGCATCCACGCCCTGCTCCTTGAGCGTGGGCACCGCGGCGAGCGCGCCGCCCAGGCGCTTCGGCGCGGACATCGCGAGCATGCGCAGCGCCCCGGACTGGAGATGCGGCAGGATCAGCGAGGCGCTCGACACCATCACGTCCACGTGCCCGCCGAGCACCGCGACAGCCGATTCGGCAGAGGACTTGAATACCACGGTCTTCAACTTCCTCACATCGCCCGCGGCAGCGCGCGCGACCAGCGCCGCGGCGACGTGATTGACGCCGCCCAGGCTGGTGCCCACCGCGAAGCTGACGGCGGAGGTGTCCTTGCCGAGCCGCGAGATCAGGTCCCTGAGTGTCCGGATTGGCGAATCGCCCCTGACAGCAAGACCGACATACTCGCTGTTGAGGAGCGCCACCGGCGTGAAGTCAGTGTAATGGTACGGGCTCGTGCCGCTGATGTGGTTGGTGAGGAGAACCGCCGAAACGATTTGCAGATAATGCGGGTCCGCGGCGTGCTGCTTGAGATAGGCGAGGCTAACCTGACCGGCGCCGCCCGATTTGTTGACCACCGTGACCGGGACTTCCAGCGCGCGCTTCTCCTGCCAGATCCTCTGGATCAGCCGCGCGGTCTTGTCGGTGCCGCCGCCGGGACCCGAGGGCACGATGAGCTCGACCGCTTTTTCGGGCTTCCACGCGGCCGGCTGCGCAGCGCTGCCACCGGTCCACAAAGCAAGCCAGGCGAGCGCCGCCAGGCATGGTGCGCCGCATCCGCCGCGTATCCTCATCTCAGCCTCCGTTCAGCGCCATCATCAGCGGCTTGATGCTCGCTGCGCTTTCCAGCGCCTTGAGCAGCTTCGCAACTTGCGCGCACTTTTCTCGGCCGAAGCGCGGCACTACCAGCGCATCGAACTTGCCGTCGAGCTCGGCGGCGTCCATCGGCCGGTGCCGGACATCCTCGGTCAGCGTCTTTCCCGCGCGCGTCCTGACGGTCACGATCGCGTGGCGGCCGGCTTCCATGCTCTTCCAGTCCTCGCGCCCGACGAATTTCACGCGCTGCTGCATGTCCTGCGCCGCGGCGTCGAGCGCGCCGGCGGGATCGTGCAGCTGGTAGAAATCGAGCTTACCGCGGGCGGCGGCAATCGCGCACACGGCGAGGGCCGATATCGAAGCGTGGCGCGTGGTCGGGACGCGGTGCAGGCTGCGCTGCGGGATCTGCACTTCAATGGCGGCGATGTCTCCAGGCTGCAGCGCGTGCTGCTCGATGAGGTGAAACAAACCCTGAAGATAGGTCTGGTTGGGGCTGCCCACGGGATAGCGCTTGTGCATGACGTCGGTGATCGAGTAAACCTCGCCCAGCCCTTTCAGCATCTCGCCGCCCGCGTCCGGCGCGCCGAGATAGGCGTCGAACAGGCTGTGCGAGCCGTCGAGGATATCGAGCGGCGCGTGGCAACCCTGTTGCGCGAGCAGCGCGGCGGTGACGCCGTTGCGGTTGGCGGCGCCTACCTGGAAGGTCTTGCCCATGTGCGCGGGGTCCTTGGTCATGTTGTCGGGACCCGCGGCCTGATACGCGGCGAGGCACAGCGCGACCTGCATCTGGTTGCGGTTCAAGCCGAGCAGGACGCCGGCGGCGACGGCGGAGCTGACCGCACCCACCACCGCCGTCGGGTAGAAACGCCGGGCGACGTAATCGCGCTCGCGATAGAAGATGGTCATGAGTCTTCCACCCACCTCGTAGCCGAGAGCGACCGCGCGCAGCACGTCCCTGCCGCTGGCGTTGATCCACTGCCCGAGCGTAAGCGCGGTCGGCACCGGCCCCGCGGCGACGTGGCCGCCGACCGAGGCGAGGTGCACCGGATCGACCTCGTCGCCGTGCGCCATGCCGCCGTTCGCCATCGCCGCGTTGACGAGGCTGGTCAGCCCGGCGTGACCGATCATCGTGCACTCGGCGTTGCCGCCCATGCGCCGCAGGAAATGCACGATGGCGGTCACTTCCGGCAGTTGCGAGCACGCAATCATGCCGCCGATCGAATCGAACACGACATCGACGGCTTTTTGGCGCGCCGCGGCCGGGATGTGCTCCCAGCGCTGCCCGCACAGCCATTCCGCAAGCGTCTCGGTGACCCCCATCCCCTTCCTGCTCCCGCAGCCCGGCCTGTGCGCGAGGGCTGCTATTTCGCCAGCCCGAGCTCGACCAGGGCGCCGCGGTACTCCCTGTAGCGCACGTCCAGGTACCTCATGCTGTCCGCGCTGTTGAGATACGTGTTCTCCCAGTCGTTCGCCTCGAGCTCCTTCTTCCACTCATCGGTCTGCGACAGCCTGCCGAACACGTTGTCCCAGTATGCGATTTGCGCGCGGTACAGGCCCCGCGGCGCGACCAACATGCGAAAGCTCGGCACCACGGCATCGACACCCTGCTCCTTCCAGGTCGGAACGCCGGAGAATTGCCCGCTCATCCGCTTCGGGGCGGCGATCGCAATGATCTTCACCTTGCCGGTGCTCATGACGGGGATGTAAGTGGAGGAAGGGGTCGCGACCACGTCGACGTGCCCGCCCATGAGGGCAGTCGTAGCCTCAATCGATGCCTTGTAGATCACCACCTTGAGCCGGGTCACGTCGCCACCGATGGCTTTCATGAGTTGCGCAACCGCGATGTGATTGGCGTTGCCGCGGCTCGTGCCGAAAGCGAATGCCACCGCCTCCGGATTTTTTCTGAGACGATCGGCGAGGTCCCTGCCGCTTTGTATCGGGCCGTCCGCATTGACCGCGAAGCCGATGTACTCCCCGTAGAGCACGCTCACCGGCGTGAAATCCGTGTAGTTGAGGGGGCTGATGCCCAGGATGTGGTTGGTCAGCATCGTGGCGGTCCCGGTCGCCAGATAATGCCCGTCGCCGGCGAATTGGCTGAGATAGGTGTACGCCAGATTCCCGCCCCCGCCCGCCTTGTTCACGATCGTTATGGTGCTCGGGACGAGGCCCTCCTGCATGATCTTCTGCATGATGCGCGCGGTGCGGTCCTGCCCGCCTCCGGCGCCTCCCGGGATGATCAGTTCGACGTTCTTCTCGGGTTTCCACGCTTGGGCCGCGGCGGGCGCCGCAACGAGCTGCGCAACTGCCCCCAGCATGACCAGGGCGTACGCTGCCGCGCGCGCGATCGCGTCACCGTTGTCTTGATTCATGCTCTCCTCCGGATTGGCAAACCGCCGCGCCGCGGACCGCGCGCCGTCACGGGCAGGCATCCCCCGGACCACCGGATGCGGCGCGAACGAAATTAAGGCTTGAAGCGTACCGGCCGGGTGACCGGATTGTAACTGAACGAAGTCGGCACGAACTGCGAATGTATGCCCGCACCACCCGCCACGATGATGTGGATATGGGACGGATCGTCAGCCACGCCGATGTGATCCTCGTCGCCGACCTCGGCGAACCAGCGCGAGCGGCGGTGGCGCAGTCCCCGCACCGTGCGCGCGCCGAACCGGCTGAGCGGTATGCGCGCGTGCTCGAACACGTGCCGCCTGATCTCGGGCTTGCCGTAGCCGTCGCGCGCCAGCGTGTGGGCATGCTCCGGGCCCAGCACGATAAACGGCCCGGTGGGGAAGATGACGTTGTTGTGCCCGAGCGCGGTCATCGCGCCGACCAGGTGATCCAGGATTTCCTTCCCGGTCTCGCAGCCGTAGGTGAAGACGTTGTGGCCCGCCGAGGCGCCGATGACGGTCACCGTGCTGTCCTCGCGCTTGAAGCCGTGTTCGACATGGAACGGCTCCCACGGGTTTTCCGTTTCGTTTTCGGCGATGCAGAACGTGAACTTGCCGGTTTGCCCCTGAGTGGACATGTCCGTTTCGCCGGGCATGTCGCCCCCGATGTTGCGCAGCACGAGCTGCAGCGCGCGGCCGATGCTGGCGTTCGCCCGACAGCCCTGGCCGAACGTGTTGCCGCGCGCGTTCAAACCGAGCTTCTGTATCGCCGGCCCGTTGACGATCAGGAGCGGTGCAGTGGTGTTGGTCGCAGTCTGGATGCCGTACAGGCGGCAATCATCGTCCAGCACCGCCTCCACCGCCGCGAGCACCACCGGGAAATATTCCGGCCGGCACCCGGCCATGACGGCGTTGACCGCGATCTTTCGTAGCGTCGCCATGCGCATCCGCGGCGGGACCGGGCCGAGCAACTCCTCGGGATCGCGCTCGACGGTAAGCAGCATCGCGCGCACGGCCTCGTGGGTCGGCGCGACGACCGGAAGGCCGTCGGTCCAGCCGCGCTCGAAGAAAAATTCCTGCAGCGCCGAGGGTTCATCCGCCAGGCTGAGCTCCGCGGGCAGGCGTTCCTCCTGGCCGACCTGGCCGTTGGGGGATCGTTTCGTCAGCGCCTCCGCGATCACTTCCACGGCCGCTTCCGCGCGCTGGTGCACCACGGGTCGCGGCGCGGTGTGCATCGGATGCGGAATCTCGATGAGCGGCAGCTCGACCATGCCGCGTCCGGCCGCCTGGAAGCGCGCCGCCCGGTAGAACGCGCTGCTGCACACCGTGGCCGTGGGCATGCCCAGGCTCTCGAGCCGCACGCCGTCGGCGACGCTCATCGAGGTTGAGGCGCCGCAGTCGCCGAAGCACTGTATGACGGCGTCGTGCTTCCTGAGCGCCTCGAGGTCCGCCGCCGAAAGCTCGTCCTTGGGCGCGAGCTTGCGCACCGTCACGCCGGGCCTCACCCCGTAGAGTTCCTGCAACAGGGGTTTGAGCCGGCCGATGAAAATGTCGGCATTGACCTTGCTGTTATCCACGAATCCGATGCTGGCTCCCCGCAGCTCACGCAGGCCGGCGGCGGTCCGCACGGGCGCGATCTCATCGGTGACGCGGGGATTGAGCACAGTTACCACGCGCAACAGGGATCCCTCCTTGGCTTCCTGCGAATTGTAGGCACAGCCCTGCGTGCAGGCAACAGCCATGGCGGTGTGGCCACGAGGCCCGTGGTAAAATTTGCACATTTCCCGAGCATCTCCATGGCGCTCTCCCAGCTCACCGCTTTATCCCCCCTCGACGGCCGCTATTACAGCAAAACCGCCGCACTTCATGAGCTGTTCAGCGAACTCGCCCTGATCCGGCACCGCGTTCGGATCGAGGTCGAGTGGCTGAAGGCGCTCGCCGCCGTGCCCGTCATCCCGGAAGTGCCGCCGTTCTCGCCGCAGACGGTCGCCCAGCTCGATGCGCTGGTCGCAAACTTCTCGGAAGCCGACGGCGCGGCGGTGAAGGCGATCGAGGACAAAATCAATCACGACGTCAAGGCGATCGAGCACTTCCTGCGCGAGAAGCTCGCGGCGAACCAGGAAGTGATGAAGGTCGCCGAGTTCATCCACTTCGCGTGCACCTCGGAAGACATCAACAACCTCGCCCACGCGCTCATGTTCAAGCGCGCACGCGACGAAGTCATGCTGCCGGCGCTCGACCAGATCATCGAGAAGCTCGCCGGCATGGCGCATGAATTCGCCGATCTCGCCATGCTCGCCCACACCCACGGCCAGCCGGCGAGCCCCACCACCCTCGGCAAGGAAATGGCGAACGTCGCGCACCGACTGGAGCGTGGGCGCGAGCGCATCGCGGGAGTGAGGCTCACCGGCAAGTTCAACGGCGCCGTCGGCAATTACAACGCGCACGTCATCGCTTATCCCAACCTCGACTGGGAGAAGTTCGCGCGCGCCTTCGTCGAAAAACTCGGGCTCGAATTCAACCCCTACACCACCCAGATCGAGCCGCACGACGCAATCGCGGAGCAGTTCGATGCCTGCGCGCGCATCAACGCCATCCTCATCGATCTCGATCGGGACGTCTGGGGTTACATTTCGCTCGGCTATTTCAAGCAGAAGCTCAAGCCGGGCGAGGTCGGCTCGTCCACCATGCCGCACAAGGTGAACCCGATCGACTTCGAGAACTCGGAGGGCAATCTCGGTGTCGCCAATGCGCTGCTGCGGCACATGAGCGACAAGCTCCCGATCTCGCGCTGGCAGCGCGACCTCACCGACTCCACCGTGCTGCGCAACATGGGGGTGGCGCTCGGGCACGCGCTGCTGGGCTACGACTCGTGCCTGAGCGGCCTCAACCAGCTGGAGGCCGACCGCGAACGCATGAACCAGGACCTGGAGAGCCACTGGGAAGTGCTCGCCGAGCCGATTCAGACCGTGATGCGGCGTTACGGCATCACCAACGCCTACGAGCAACTGAAGGAGCTCACTCGCGGCAGGGACGGTATCACGCGCGAGACCCTGCACGCCTTCATCAAGGGGCTCGGGGCGATCCCGGACGCCGAGAAGAAGCGGTTGCTCGCGCTCACGCCAGCGACTTACATCGGCAAGGCCGCGGAACTGGCAAAGCGGATATAACCGCCAAGACGCCAAGGCGCCAGGAAAGATCAAGACGGCCCTATGAGGACCGTGCGCGGTGGCGCAGGTACTCGACGACGCCCGGGGTAATGGAGAGCAGGATGATGCCGATGATCACCCACGTGAGGTTCTGTTTCACGCCCGGCACGTTGCCGAAGGTGTAGCCGGCGTAGGTGAGCGAGCCCACCCAGGCAACGCTGCCCGAGAAGCTGTAGAACAGGAAGCGGGGATAGCGCATGCGCCCGATGCCGGCGACAAACGGCGCGAAGGTGCGGATGATCGGAATGAAACGCGCGAAAAACACCGTCTTTGCGCCGTACTTGTCGTAGAAACGCTGCGTGCGGTGCAGGTGTTCCGGGTTGAACAGCCGCGATTTCTCACGCTTGAACACGCGCGGCCCGATGTATCGCCCGATCCAGTAGTTGGTGTTGTCCCCCGTGAACGAAGCCGCCGCCAGCACCGCGAACAGGCCGTGCACGTACATGTCGCCGGCCGCGGCAAGCGTTCCCGCCACGAACAGCAGCGAATCCCCCGGCAGGAACGGCATCACCACCAGCCCGGTCTCGCAGAACACGATGATGAACAGGATGGCGTAAATCCACACGCCGTAGTTCGCGACCAGCCACTGAAGATGGCGGTCGAGATGGAGGACGATGTCGACGAGGGTGGCGAAGAGCTCCACGAGCGCCTTGTTCTAAAACCAGCCTGAAAGGAACCGCAGATGAACGCAGATGAACACAGATAACTGATACCCGAAGACGCTGCTAGGAGGGGATGTCATCCTCGTATATCAGCGTTTATCTGCGGTTAATGTTCTTTTAGATTTTTGAGTCACGCACTAGACGACGGCGCCGCTCTCGCCGGGCTTCTTTTCCACCTCCGGCTTGGCGAGGTCTTCGCGCGAGACGCCGAGATACATCACAATCGGGCTTGCCACCAGCACCGAGGAATAGATGCCGAAGAGTATCCCGATGGTGAGCGCGAGCGCGAAATAGTGCAGCGTCTCGCCGCCGAAAATCAGCATCGAGCACACCATGAGCTGCGTGCAGCCGTGGGTGATGATGGTGCGCGACATGGTGCGCGTGATGGCGTTGTCGAGGATCTCGGGCACGGTGCGGCTGCGCAACTTGCGGTTGCGGAAGTTCTCCCGCACCCGGTCGAACACCACCACCGACTCGTTCACGGAATAGCCGAGGATCGCGAGCACCGCGGCGAGCACGGGGAGCGAGAACTCCCACTGGAAAATCGAGAAGAAGCCGACGATGATCACCACGTCGTGCAGGTTGGCGATGATGGCGGCGACCCCGAATTTCCACTCGAAGCGCAGGGCGAGGTAACCGACGATGCCGAGCGAGACGAACAGCAGCGCGAGCGCGCCTGCCTCGAAGAGCTCCCGGCCCACCTGCGGCCCCACGAACTCGACGCGGCGCATCTCGACAGCACCACCGTCTTTCCTCAGTTCCTGCATCACCTGCTCGGAGAGCTTGGCGCTCGTTACGCCCTGCTTCACCGGCAGCCGGATCAGCACGTCGCGCGAAGTGCCGAAGTTCTGCACCGCCGCATCGCTGAATCCGAGCCGCGCCATCGCCTCGCGGATCTTGCCGAGGTCGGCGGGCTGCGCGTAGGAGACTTCCATCACCGTGCCGCCGGTGAAGTCCACGCCGAAGTTGAGCCCGCGCGTAGCGAGCGAGCCCACCGCGATCAGGAACGTGACAAGCGAGATCACGTTGAAGATCAGCGCATAACGCATGAAAGGGATGTCGTGTTTTATTCTGAAGAATTCCATTTTGAAAACCTAAAATTCATTAGCCACAGAGAGCACAGAGGTCACAGAGTTGTTTCACTTTGCATTCACATCTCTCTCGGTGTTCTCTGTGTCCTCTGTGGCAAAAGCTTTTACTTGTTTTCTGCCACCGGCCGCCACACCTGCCCGATCGAGACGTGATCGAGCCGGCGGCGGCTGCCGTAGTAGAGGTTGACGATGCCGCGCGAGACCATCACCGCGCTGAAAATCGAGGTGAGTATGCCGAGGCACAGCACCACCGCGAACCCCTTCACCGGTCCCGAGCCAAAGGCGAACAATGCGAGCCCCGCGATCAGCGTCGTGATGTTGGAGTCGAGTATGGTGCCCCAGGCGCGTTCGTAGCCGGCGTAGATCGCCGCTTGCGGCGTATTGCCGCCGCGCAGCTCCTCGCGGACGCGCTCGTTGATCAGCACGTTGGCGTCGATCGCCATGCCGATGGTGAGTGCGATGCCCGCCATGCCGGGCAGCGTGAGGGTTGCCTGCAGCATCGAAAGCAGCGCGATCAGAAACAGCACGTTGGAAGTGAGCGCGATGATCGAGAACACGCCGAACAGCAGGTAGTAGGCGATCATGAACACGGTGATCGCCGCGAACCCGTACCAGGTGGACTGGAAGCCGATGCGGATGTTATCCGCGCCGAGCGAGGGGCCGACGGTGCGTTCCTCGATGATTTCCATGGGCGCGGCGAGCGCGCCCGCGCGCAGCAGCAGCGCCACGTCGTGCGCCTCCTGCGTGGTCATGCGGCCGCTGATCTGCACCCGCCCGCCGCCGATCTCGCTGCGGATCACGGGGGCGGTTACCACCTCGCCTTTGCCCTTCTCGAACAGCAGGATCGCCATGCGCTTGCCCACGTTCTCGCGCGTGACCTGCTGGAAAATGCGCGCTCCGGTGCCGTCGAGGTTGATGTGCACCGCCGGCTCTCCGGTGGTGTTGTCGAAGCCGGGCTGGGCGTCGTTGATGCGGTCGCCGGTCAGCACCACCTGTTTCCGCACCAGGATCGGCACCCCGCCGCGCTCGAGGTAGAGCTCGTCGCCGAACGGCACCTGGCCCGCCAGCGCCGCCTGGATCACCGCGGGATTGTTCGTGCTGTCGTCGTCCACCATGCGCACTTCGAGCGTCGCGGTGCGGCCGAGAATATCCTTGGCCTTGGCGGTATCCTGCACGCCCGGCAGCTGAACCACCACGCGCTCCGCGCCCTGCTGCTGGATGATGGGCTCGGCCACGCCGAGCTCGTTGACGCGGTTCCTGAGCGTGGTGATGTTCTGCTGCAGCGCGAAGTCCTGGGTACGTCTCTGTGCCTCGGGCTTGAGCGTGGCGACGATGCGGAACTCGTTCGCTTCGTCCTGGGCCTTCAGTTCGAGATCGGGCATGTTGCGCGTGATCTCTTCGAGCCCCCTTTCGCGCATCGCCTTGTCGCGGAACCGCACCGTGATCACCTGGCCTTCGCGCGCAACGCCGCCGTATTGAACACGCTTGTCGCGCAGCGCGCTGCGGATGTCGTTGGAAAAGGCCTCCACTTTCTTGGCAAGCGCCGCCCTCATGTCCACCTGCAGCAGGAAGTGCACGCCGCCGCGCAGGTCGAGGCCGAGGTACATGGGAAGCGCGCCGATCGCGGCGAGCCAGCGCGGGCTGTTGGAGAGCAGATTCAACGCCACCACGTAGTCCCCGCCGAGCTGCGCCTGCAGCAGGTCCTTGGCCTTGATCTGCGTGTCGGTGTCGGGGAAACGCGCCTTGACGCTGCTCGGGTCAAGATAGATGCCGGCGGCGGCGATATTGCCATTCTTGAGGATGTCCTCGACGCGGCCCATGAGCGCGGTGTCGGCCTTGAGCGTGGCCCTGAGCGGCGAGACCTGCACCGCGGGAACCTCGCCGAAGAAGTTGGGCAGCGTATAGACCAAGCCCAGCACCAGCGAGAGGCCGATGATGACGTATCTCCAGAGGGGGTAGCGGTTCATCGCGAGGCGGGTGAACAGTGAACGGTGAACCGTGAACGGAAAGACCGCCGAGCGATCACAGACTGTTTACTGTTCACCGTTTACCGTTTACCGTTTACCGTTCACTGAAGGCTTTTGATGGTGCCCTTCGGCAGCACCAACTGCACCGCCGGGCGTTGCACCTGAATCTCCACGCTGTTCGCGATTTCCAGCGTCACGTAGCTTTCATTGATTTTGCTGATGCGGCCGAGCACGCCGCCCGCGGCGATCACCTCATCGCCCTTCTGCAGCACCTCGATCATCGTCTTGTGCTCCTTGGCGCGCTTCATCTGCGGCCGAATCATCAGGAAGTAGAGCACCCCGAACATCAGCACGATGAGCAGCAGGCTCTCGATCCCGCCGCCTGTCGCCAGCACGCCGGAAGCCTGGGCAAAGGCCGGATTGATCAACATGAAGTTCTCCTTGGGGTCGCGATCAGAGGCGCGTCATGCCTCTGAAAAGACGGGCATTTTATCACGAATTACCCTGCGCCGGCTCGAAACCGATGCAAGAAATGGACGCTACAATCAGCCGCCGATTAACGCCGATAGACGCCGATGAAACCCATAAAAATGGACAGGATTCGCAAGATTAACAAGTTTCCATCAAAGAACATCAAACAACAATCCTGTAAATCCTGTTAATCCTGTCTATTCAGGTGTTGATCTTATCTGCGTTAATCGGCGTCCATCGGCGGCTTCATGTTGCTTCTCAGGTCAGCGGCAAAATCGGCGAGCCGGCCGCGCTCGATCGCCGCGCGCAGCTCGCGCATCAATTCCTGGTAGTAGTAGAGGTTGTGCAGGGTGTTGAGCCGCGCCCCCAGGATCTCGTTCACGCGCTGCAGGTGGTGCAGATAGGCGCGCGTGAAGTTGCGGCAGGTGTAGCAGCCGCATTCCTCGTCGAGCGGTTTGATCTCGTCGCGGT
>JAHFRO010000187.1 GCA_023266245.1 Betaproteobacteria bacterium
CCTACTCGCGCTACGCCGAGCTGCAGATCAACCTGCCGACCGCGGATGCCGAACGCCAGCAGGAGCGGCCCGACCAGATCGACGTCGCGGTGGACTCCCAGGGGCGTTACTCGGTCAACCGGAATCCAACCCCGTTCAACGGTCCGGCGGCGTTCAGCGCCGAACTGCGCCGCGCGGCAGGCGGCATGAAGGAGCCGGTGGTGGTGATCAGCGCCGATGCCAATGCACCGCACCAGTCGGTGATCCACGTCATGGAGGCGGCGCGCATCGCCGGCTACGGCCGCATTACCTTCACCACCCAGGCCGCCAAGAAGTGAACGGTTGAGTGACTGAGTGATTAAGCGACTAAGTGATTGGGTTTGCTGATTTCTTAATCACTCAATCACTAACTCACTGAGTCACTGGTTAACCGCTTCATGGCCTGGATTGACCCCCACTGGGAAAATATCACCCCGGTCTCAGTCCTGCTCTATCCCCTGAGCCTGGTGTTCCGCCTGGCAGTCGGCGTGCGCCGGGGCGCTTATCGCGTCGGTTTCTTTCGCCCCGTCAGGCTCCCGGTACCGGTGATCGTAGTCGGCAACCTGACGGTGGGCGGCACCGGCAAGACCCCTCTCACGCTATGGCTGGCGGCGTTTCTGCGCAGCCGCGGCCGCACGCCGGGCATCGTGTGCCGCGGCTACGGCGGCACGCACCTCGCGCCGCAACGCGTGCTGCCCGACAGCGATCCTCTAGCTTGCGGCGACGAGGCGGTGCTGCTGGCGCAGCGCAGCGGTTGCGAAGTGTGGACCGGCGCCGATCGCGCCGTCGCCGCCCGGGCGCTGCTTGCGGCGCAGCCCGCCTGTGACGTCGTGGTGAGCGACGACGGGCTGCAACACTACGCGCTGGCGCGCGATGTCGAGATCTGCGTGGTGGAAGCCGAGCGCGGCTTAGGCAACGGCTGGCTGCTGCCCGCAGGCCTGCTGCGCGAACCGCCCTCCCGGCTCGCCATGGTGGATGCGATCGTGCTCAACAGTGACGGCGCCGGCGCGGCTCTACCCGGGCTGGAAATCGGGCAATGGAATACAGCGTGTTTCACCATGCGCCTCGAAGGCCGAGAATTCCGCAACCTGCTCAATCCCGGACACCGCGTCGGCGCCGAGCATTTCCGCGGCAAGCGCGTGCACGCGGTGGCCGGCATCGGCAACCCGCAGCGCTTCTTCCGGCACCTGCAAGGAATGGGGCTCGACTTCATCCCCCATTCCTTTCCCGATCATCATCCATTTACCGCTTCCGACATCGCGTTCGCTCCGTCGGAAGCCGTGGTAATGACGGAAAAAGATGCGGTAAAATGCCAGCGTTTCGCCGCCAAAACGCATTGGGTGCTGGCGGTGGATGCCGCGCCCGATCCGCGGCTCGGCGATCGGGTGCTGCGCAAGCTTGGGATGATCGACTAAGAGCCTCTGACATGGACAGCAAGCTGCTCGACATACTGGTGTGCCCGCTGTGCAAGGGCCCGTTGGTGTTCAAGAAGGCCCAGATGGAGCTCGTCTGCAAGCCGTGCCGTCTCGCCTATCCGATCAAGGACGACATTCCGGTGATGCTCGAGGACGAAGCGCGCAAACTTCCTCCCGAGGAGGAAGTTTGAGGCGCCGTGAGAGCGTGAGCGCGTGAGAGCGCGAGATGGAAGACGCCCCTTGACGATTTCTCGACCTCCCGCCCTCCCGATCTCCCGCTCTCGCGTGACGTTCTCGGTCATCATCCCCGCGCGCTACGCCTCCTCCCGCTTTCCCGGCAAGCCGCTCGCCGACATCGCGGGCAAGCCGATGGTGGTGCGCGTCGCCGAGCGCGCACGCAAGAGCGGCGCCGCCGAGGTGCTGATCGCCACCGATCACGCCGCGATCGCGGACGCGGCCGAACGCCATGGGTTCGCCGCCATGATGACGCGAAAAAGCCATGCTTCCGGCACCGACCGGATCGCGGAGGCCGCCGCCCGGCGCCGCTACGCGGCCGGCCACATCGTCGTCAATGTGCAGGGCGATGAGCCGCTGATCGAGCCGGCCCTGATCCGGCAGGTTGCGG
This sequence comes from Betaproteobacteria bacterium, assembly GCA_023266245.1. Classification (GTDB taxonomy): domain Bacteria; phylum Pseudomonadota; class Gammaproteobacteria; order Burkholderiales; family SG8-41; genus SG8-41. The sequence goes on from JAHFRO010000187.1 coordinate 2,059, forward strand.
CGAATCTGGCGCGCCACCGCGCCGCGCACATGGCGACCGCCTGCCATCCGATACGCAGTGCGGCGGAACTCGCCAACCCGAACGTGGTGAAGGTGGTGCTGGACCGCGACGGCTACGCGCTCTACTTCAGCCGCGCCGCCATACCCTATGCGCGCGACGCCTTCGCGCGCGGCATCTCCCGGATTCCTCCGGGCCTGCCGGTTTACCGCCATCTCGGCATCTACGCCTATCGCGCGGCGTTTCTTCGGGCGTTTACGCGCCTCAAGCCGGTCGCGATTGAGCGCCTGGAAGCGCTCGAGCAGCTGCGGGCGCTGGCACACGGCCACCGCATCGCCGTCACCGTCACGCGCCGCGCGCCGCACCCCGGCGTCGATACCCAGGCGGACCTGCGCCGAGTGCGCAAGCTGTTCGTCTGAGTCGCGCAGCGACCGTTGTGACACGAACGTCCTGAGTGCTACATTTCTCCGAGAGAGCGGCCGCTGGAGGGAGGATGAGAATAATATTGCTGGGCATGCCCGGCGCCGGCAAAGGCACCCAGGCGCGGTTCCTGATCGAAAAGTACAGGATTCCGCAGATCTCGACCGGCGACATGCTGCGCGCCGCGATCAAAGCCGGCACGCCGTTGGGGATGGAAGCGAAGAAGTACATGGACAAGGGTGAGCTGGTGCCGGACCCGATCGCCACCGAACTCGTCAAGCAGCGCATCAAGCAACCCGACTGCGCCAACGGTTTCATCATCGACGGTTTTCCGCGCACCATCCCGCAGGCGGAGGCGCTGCGCCACGCCGGCATTGACGTTGATTTCGTGGTTGAGATCGAGGTGAGCCACGAAGAGATCCTGCGGCGCATGAGCGGGCGGCGGGTACACCCGGCGTCCGGACGCATCTACCACCTCGTTTTCAATCCCCCCAAAGTGCCGGGCAAGGACGACGTCACGGGCGAAGACCTGGTGCAGCGACTGGACGACGACGAGGAAACGGTGAAAAAGCGCATCGCGACCTATCACGCCCAGACCAAACCGCTGATCGACTACTACATCAAGCGGGCGGCGGGCGGCGACCCGCGCGCACCGCACTACGTCAATATCTGCGGCAGCGGTGCAGTCGAACATATCCGCGACCAGCTGTTTGCTGCCCTTAGCGCGAAACACTGATGCGCAAATTCGCGGATTTCACCGGCGCCGACCTGACCAGATAGCCACGGAGGACACAGAGAGCACAGAGACGACCCATCCGAACCGGGCAAGGCACCAGGCAATTCGGTGATGGTAAAATTCGCTCTTGGAATTCTTCTCCTCTGTGACCTCTGTGATCTCTGTGGCAAGCATTTAGCCGTATGGCCAAGAAAAACGCCTTTTATGCCCAATCCGGCGGCGTCACCGCCACCCTCAACACCACCGCCTGCGCCGTGATCGAAACCGCGCGCAGGCACAAGAGTAAGATCGGCAAGGTCTACGCGGGGCGCGACGGCATCATCGGCGCGCTGACCGAGGACCTTATCGACACCTCGAAAGAGTCGGCGGCCACCATCCGGGCGCTGCGTTACACTCCGGGCGGCGCGTTCGGCTCCTGCCGCTACAAGCTCAAGGGCCTGGAAGAAAACCGCGCCCAGTACGAGCGGCTGATCGAGGTATTCAAGGCGCACGACATCGGCTACTTCTTCTACAACGGCGGCAACGACTCCGCCGACACGTCGTACAAGGTGTCGCAGATCGCCCAGAAGCTCGGCTATCCGCTGATCTGCATCGGCATTCCCAAGACGGTGGATAACGATCTCGCGCTCACCGATTGCTGCCCGGGGTTCGGCTCGGTCGCCAAGTACGTCGCAACCAGCATCCGCGAGGCGGGCTACGACGTCGCCTCGATGGCGCGCACCTCGACCCGCGTTTTCATACTGGAAGTCATGGGCAGGCACGCGGGCTGGATCACGGCCGCCTGCGGGCTCGCCGCGGAGCAGGAAGGCGACGCGCCGCATCTACTGCTGTTCCCCGAGATCCCCTTCGACCAGGACAGGTTCCTCGCGAAAGTGGGCGAGATCGTGAAGCAACACGGCTATTGCGCCATCGGCGTCTCCGAAGGGCTGCGCCGGCCCGACGGCAAGTTCGTGTCGGAATCGGGACTGCGCGACGCTTTCGGCCACGCCCAGCTCGGGGGGGTGGCGCCGCTCATCGCCCAGCTGGTCAGGGACCAGCTCAAGCTGAAGTACCACTGGGCGGTCGCCGACTACCTGCAGCGCTCGGCGCGCCACATCGCCTCGAAGACCGATGCCCTGCAGTCCTATGCGGTGGGCAAGGCCGCTGTGGAGCTGGCGGTAAAGGGCCGCAGCGGCGTGATGCCGATCATCGTGCGCAAGTCGAGCAAGCCGTACCAATGGACGATCGGCGTCGCGGAACTCAAGGACATCGCCAACGCGGAAAAGATAATGCCGCGCGACTACATCACCGAGGACGGCTTTCACATCACGGCGAAATGCCGCCAGTATCTGGAGCCGCTGGTACGGGGCGAGGACTACCCGCCGTACAGGAACGGATTGCCGGCCTACGTGAAACTCAAGAACCTGGCGGTGCCGAAGAAGCTCAACACCGAATTCAAGATTTGAATGAACCACAGAGTCACAGAGACACCGAGAAATTCGGACAAACTCCTAAACCTCTGTGCCTCTTTGTCTCTGTGGTAAGGTTCTGCTGGACCCCAAGAGGAACTAAGAGCCTCTAAGAACGGCATCAACGCGGCCAGCGACGACTGGCCGGATTACAACCCAAGGGAGTCACCCATGTCGTATGGTCTGTTATTTGCGATGGTTTGCGCGGTCATCGCCCTGGTCTACGGCGGCGCCTCGATCAAATGG
>JAHFRO010000188.1 GCA_023266245.1 Betaproteobacteria bacterium
CGCCTCATCCTTCTGCCTTCATCCTTGTCTCGTGACGTCCTGATCATCGGCGCCGGTGCCGCCGGACTTGCCGCAGCCGCGGAGCTCGCGCGGGCCGGACAGTCGGTCCTCATGCTCGAAGCGCGCGATCGCATCGGCGGGCGTTGCTGGTCGCGTCACGAACCCGGGCTGCCGGTTCCCATCGAGCTGGGCGCCGAATTCATCCACGGGCGCCCCGCGGCGACCTTTTCCTTGCTGCAGAAGGCTGGGATGGCTGCCGTCGTTGCGCCCTTCGTTCGCTGGTCTGTCCAGCGCGGAAAACTTCTGCCCAGGGGCGATGACCTCTATGCGGAGGTCCAGAGCGCCTTGCGTCGGGAGGCCGGCGCGCTCAAGAAAAAGGACGTGTCCTTCGAGACGTTCCTCGCCCGCAGGCGGCATGGACTGTCGGAAAAGGCTCGCGCCTTCGCCCGGATGCGGGTGCAAGGTTACGAGGCGGCCGATCCGGCGCGCGCCAGCGCCCGGGCGATTGCCGAGGAATGGGGCGGCGAAGAGGCGGCCGACGCCGGGCACTTCCGGCCGGAGGGCGGCTATAGCGCGCTCCTGGCCTCGCTTGCCGGGGACCTTGCCAGCAGCGAAGTTGAGCTGCGGCTGCAGACCATCGTCCACACGGTGCGATGGAAGCGGGGATCGGTCGAGGTTGAGGGGACTTCTCTTGAGCGGCCTTTCCGCGCAACGGCGTCCCGCGCGATCATCACGCTGCCGCTCGGCGTGCTTCAGCTCCCCCCGGACGCGCCGGGAGCGGTCCGCTTCACGCCTCCGCTCAAGGAGAAAAAGCAGGCACTGAAGGGGCTTGCTTCCGGCGCGGTCATCAAAGCCGCCCTGCGATTTCGCGCCGCCTTCTGGGAAGGGTTGGACGAAGCGCGCTACCGGGACGCCTCGTTCTTTCACTCGCCCGAGGCGGCGTTTCCGACCTTCTGGACCGCGCTTCCGGTGCGGGCGCCGCTGCTGATCGCGTGGGCGGGCGGTCCGAAGGCTGCTCGTCTGTCGGGTGCCGCAACGCCGGACATCATCCGGCAAACCGTGATGAGCTTGAAGTCCATCTTCAGCAAGCGGGCCGGCATCGAGGGCCAACTCGAAGCAGTCTGGCTCCACGACTGGCAGCAGGATCCGTTTGCGCGCGGAGCCTACAGTTACGTGACCGTCGGCGGCGACGGTGCGCGACAGGCGCTGGCAGCGCCTCTGCGGCATACTCTCTTTTTCGCTGGCGAGGCCACCGATGTTCACGGCGAGGCCGGGACTGTCGCGGGAGCGCTGCAGAGCGGGATTCGCGCGGCGCGCGAAGTGAAGCAAAGCTGAACCGCCAAGGCCTGTGCTGAGCTTGTCGAAGCGACGCCAAGGAAGATTCTGCACTAAACTGAACATACAAGGACACGAAGGAAAAACGAGGGGTTAATTGGTCCTTCTGCCTTCATCCTTCATCCTTCATCCCTCATCCCTCATCCAAATGGCGAAGACACTCGGACCTTTTGATTACGTCATTGCCGGCGGCGGCACGGCGGGTTGCGTGCTCGCCAACCGCCTCTCCGCCGATTCCCGCAACTCGGTGCTGCTGCTCGAGGCGGGCGGCAAGGACGACTGGATCTGGATCCACATCCCCGTCGGCTATCTGTACTGCATCGGCAACCCGCGCACCGACTGGTGCTACAGGACCGAGCCCGACCCGGGCCTGAACGGCCGCTCCATCCTCTACCCGCGCGGGCGCGTGCTGGGCGGCTCCTCCTCGATCAACGCGATGCTCTACTTGCGCGGCCAGGCGCGCGACTACGACGAGTGGGCGAGCCTCACCGGCGATTCCGGCTGGTCGTGGCGGAACGTGCTGTCCCTCTTCATGAAAACTGAGGACCACTGGCGCGGGGCGGACGAGAAGCACGGCGTAGGTGGCGAATGGCGCGTCGAGCCGGTACGCCTGCGGTGGGAGATCATCGAGGCCTTCCGCGATGCCGCGGCCGAAGCGGGCATCGCCTGGACCGATGACTTCAACCGCGGCGACAACGAAGGCGTGTCGCGCTTCGAGGTGAACCAGCGCGGGGGCGTGCGCTTGAGCGCAGCCAAGGCGTTCCTGAGGCCCGCGATGAAGCGGCCCAACCTCACCGTGCTGACCGGCGCGCTGGTGAAAAGCCTCAGGCTCGAAGGCCGTCGCGTGCTCGGTGTGGAGTTTTATCAGGGCAACGAAAAATTCTTCGCCGAAGCGCGGCGCGAAACCATCCTCTCCGCGGGCGCGATCGGCAGCCCCCAGGTCCTGCAGCTCTCCGGCATCGGGCCGGGCGCGCTATTGCAGCGGCACGGCATTCCCGTGGTGCACGATCTGCCCGGCGTCGGCGGCAACCTGCAGGATCACCTGCAACTGCGGATGGCGTTCAAGGTAAAGAACGTGCTCACGCTCAATACCCTGCTCGGCTCCTGGTGGAGCAAGGCGAAGATGGGTCTCGAGTACGCGCTCTTCCGCACCGGGCCCATGACCATGGCGCCCTCGCAGATGGGTGCGTTCGTGAAGTCCGACCCGCGACAACCCACGCCCGACCTCGAGTACCACGTGCAGCCGATCTCGCTCGACAAGTTCGGCGAACCGCCGCACCCGTTCCCCGCGTTCACCGTGAGCCCCTGCAACCTGCGCCCGACCTCGCGCGGGCATGTGCGCATCACCTCGCCCGACCCGCGCGCCTATCCGGCGATTACGCTGAATTACCTCTCCACGCCCCAGGACCGGAAAATCGCCGCCGCGGCTATCCGCCTGACGCGCCACATCGTCACCGGCACGCAGGTGATGAAGAAATACGAACCCGAGGAATTCACGCCAGGGCCGGCGTTTCAGTCGGAGGAGGAACTGGTCAAGGCCGCGGGCAACATCGGCACCACCATCTTCCATCCCGTCGGCACGTGCAAGATGGGGCGCGCGGATGATTCGACAGCGGTGGTGGATGCCAGGCTGCGCGTGCGCGGCATCCAGCGGCTGCGCGTGATAGACGCCTCGATCATGCCGACGATCACTTCGGGCAACACCAACTCGCCGACGGTGATGATTGCGGAGCGGGGGAGTCAAATGGTGACGAGTGATGAGTGATGGGTGATAAGTGAGGAAAAGAAGTGACGGGAAGAAGTGACGCCAATGGCTTTGAGGACGCGGTCATGAACATGAAATCCTTCATCCTTCTGCCTTCTGTCTTCATCCTCGGGCTTGGCTGCGCCACCGCTGTCGCGCAGCCGTACCCCACCAAGCCGGTGCGCATCATGGTGGGCTACTCGCCGGGCGGCGGGGTGGACACCGCGGCCCGCTTCGTTGCCGCGGCGCTGAGCGAGCTCTGGGGCAGCACCGTCTTCGTCGAGAACCGCCCCGGCGCGTCCGGCGCCATCGCCACCGAGTACACGGCGAATGCGACTCCGGACGGCTACACGCTGATGCTCTGCCAGATCGCCTCGCACGCGATCACTCCGGCGCGCTTCAAGAAGCCGGGCTACGACCACATCCGGGATTTCGCGTTCCCCTCGATGATCGGCGCGGTGCCTAATGTTTTCATGGTGCATCCTTCGCTGCCGACGAAGACGCTGCGCCAGTACATCGCCTTGGCCAAGGCGCACCCCGGCAAGCTCAATTTCGGCTCCTCCGGCGTCGGCTCCTCGCCCCACATGTCGATCGAGCTGCTCAAGTCCATGACCGGCATCAACATCGTGCACGTGCCGTACAAGGGCGCGGCGGCGGCGCTCGTCGACGTGATGAGCGGACACATAGAATCCTCGGTCGGCAACCTGGCGGGGGGACCGCTCGCGGCGATCAAGGCGGGCAGGGTGAGGGCGCTCGGCGTCACCTCGGCGAAGCGCAACGCGAAGCTGCCGGAAGTGCCGACGTTCGCCGAAGGAGGCGTGCCGGGTTACGAAGTCTCGGGGTGGTACGGCATCTGCACCCAGTCCAGGGTGCCGCAGACCATCATCGCCAAGCTCAGCACCGATCTCAACCGGTTGCTGGGCGGCGGCGCGCTCAAGCAGCGCCTCGAGGACCAGGGCATAGACGTCACGCCCTCGACCCCCGAGCAGTTTCTGGCGCACATCAAGGCCGAGACGGAGAAGTGGACGAAGGTGGTCCGCGAGGCCGGTCTCGCGGGAGATTAGGCCAGAAGTCAGAAGGCAGAAGGCAGAAGGCAAAAGGCAAAAGGCAAAAGGCAGAAGGCAAAAGGCAATTTCCTCTGCCTTAGTTTTTCCCCGTCACTCCATCACTTCGTCACTTCGTCACCGTCCCGTCATGCGACGCGATCGCCACGACCGCGGGACGGCTCGACCGGTTGCTCCAGGCGTGGTTGGCCCCGCGCTGCACGACGATCTCCCCGGCTTTCAGGCGCATTTCCTGCGTGTCCAGCACCAGCACGATCTCGCCTTCCAGTACGAGACAGAAGTCGAGGGTGCTCGTCTTCTGCATGTAAGGGTGGGGCGCCAGAGGGGAGTAAGTCGAGGCGCCGGGTGACCCCATGGCGCGGAAAAACGCCTGGACCCCGGCGGCGCCGACCTTGCCTCTCCAGCCGTCGTCGGGCGGAACGGTGACGACCCGGCAGACGGAGCCACGCGCCGGAGGCTCGAGGGTGTGGGGCAGATGCAGGGTTTCAAACACGATCTTCGCCGGGGTGCCGTCGGTGACCCAGAGACGCGCGGAGGCGTAGCCCGGCCGCGCCGGATCGGTGCGCACGTCGGGCGCCGGACCGTCGCTCACCAGGCTGCCTTTGCCCGGCTCGCGGTCTATGGTGACGATTCTTCGCGTGGGCTTCACGCCGTCGGTCAGCTTGGGCGCAGTACGTATCGGCACGTCTTTCCCTTGGGCCAATCCTTGCGGCCCGTCCACGAAGCGCGCCGCGATCATGT
>JAHFRO010000057.1:0-1834 GCA_023266245.1 Betaproteobacteria bacterium
GATTGCAACGCGTTACGGAGGTTGCAATTATCCCATATTTCGATTAGCGTTAGCACTACACGTTAGGGGTCCTCGCGGCGGTCGCCGCGGGGTGAGATAAACCCTTCGAACCTGATGCGGGTAATGCCGTCGTAGGGAAGCGTGGTGCAGTATCCCTCCACCCGCTCCTCACGCAGCACACTCCCAAGGAGCGATGCATGAGCGCCAATCCCAAGTTTTTGAACGCCACCGCCCGCGTGGACGAAGCGGCGGTGAAACCACTGCCCAATTCGCGCAAGATTTACGTGCAGGGCTCACGGCCTGACGTCCGCGTGCCGATGCGCGAGATCACGCAATCGGATACGCCGGCCTTGTTCGGCGCGGAGAAAAACCCGCCGATCTTCGTCTACGACACTTCCGGGCCGTACACCGATCCCGAAGCCAGCATAGACATCCGGCAGGGGCTCCCGACGCTGCGCGAAAAATGGATCCGTGAGCGCGGCGATACCGAAGAGCTCGCCGGGCCAAGCTCGGCTTACGGCCGCGAGCGGCTCGCCGATCCCAAGCTCGCGCAGCTGCGGTTCAATCTCAAACGCAGGCCGCGCCGGGCGAAAGCGGGCATGAACGTTACCCAGATGCACTACGCGTGCCGCGGCATCATTACGCCCGAGATGGAATTCATCGCCATTCGCGAGAACCAGCGCCGCGAGCTGCTGTCGGAGCTGCTCACCCAGCAGCATCCGGGGGAATCGTTCGGCGCCGCGATCCAGAAAGAGATCACGCCGCAGTTCGTGCGCGACGAGGTCGCGCGCGGGCGCGCCATCATTCCCTCCAACATCAACCACCCGGAGACCGAGCCGATGATCATCGGCCGCAACTTCCTGGTGAAGATCAACGCCAACATCGGCAACTCGGCCGTCACTTCCGGCATCCAGGAGGAAGTGGAGAAGATGACGTGGGCCACGCGCTGGGGCGCGGACACGGTGATGGATCTCTCCACCGGCAGGAACATCCACGAGACGCGCGAGTGGATCATCCGCAACTCCCCGGTCCCGATCGGCACCGTGCCGATCTATCAGGCGCTGGAAAAAGTCGAGGGGAAAGCCGAGGAGCTCACCTGGGAAATTTACCGTGACACACTGATCGAGCAGTGCGAGCAGGGCGTGGACTACTTCACGGTGCACGCCGGCGTGCGGCTCGCCTACATTCCCCTGACCGCCAAACGCATGACGGGCATCGTCTCGCGCGGCGGCTCGATCATGGCGAAGTGGTGCCTCTCGCATCACAAGGAGAGCTTCCTCTACACGCGCTTCGAGGACATCTGCGAGATTCTCAAGGCCTACGACGTAGCGTTCTCGCTCGGCGACGGGTTGAGACCGGGCTCGATTTACGACGCCAACGACGAGGCGCAGATCGCGGAACTGAAGACGCTGGGCGAGCTTACCGGGATCGCGTGGAAGCACGACGTGCAGGTGATGATCGAAGGTCCCGGCCACGTCCCGATGCAGCTCATCAAGGAGAACATGGACCTCGAGCTCAAGTACTGCCACGAGGCGCCGTTCTACACGCTGGGGCCGCTCACCACCGACATCGCGCCGGGCTACGACCACATCACGAGCGCGATCGGCGCCGCGATGATCGGCTGGTTCGGCACCGCGATGTTGTGCTACGTCACGCCCAAGGAGCACCTCGGACTGCCCGACAAGGACGACGTGAAGGACGGCATCATCGCTTACAAGATCGCCGCGCACGCCGCCGATCTCGCCAAGGGGCATCCCGGCGCGCAGATCCGCGACAACGCGCTTTCCAAGGCGCGCTTCGAGTTCCGCTGGGATGACCAGTTCAACCTGGGGCT
>JAHFRO010000057.1:1934-5240 GCA_023266245.1 Betaproteobacteria bacterium
GAACATGGCCAGTGCGCCCTCCAGTGCCTCGGCGGTTTCAAAATGCACGGACAGTTCGGCGTAGATGATGGGGTTGATTGCAACTCCTCCGCGGTCCGTCGCCCGCCGCAACTGAGAGACCGACCAGTCGAACCAGGCGGAATCTTCGGCTGCAACGTCGACCAGGACATTGGTGTCGACCAGCGTCAGCATGCGGACTCAATCTTCGCCTCGCGTGAGTGCCATCAATTCGTCGGTCGTCATGTTGAGATGCTTAAGCGTGCCGCGCAACCGCTGCACGGCGTACTCTCCGCGGCTCTGCCGCTTGCCGGCGGGCTTCAGTATCACTTTCCCGCGCACATACTCGAACTTGACCTCGGTGTTGGGCAGGAGCCCGGTTTTCTCCCGGATGTCTTGAGGTATAGTGACTTGTCCTTTGCTCGTAATGCGCATAATGAATGGGTCCTCGCGAGTATTACTACAGAAAAGTAAGAATCTTACTCCTCCGATGGGGTGGTTGCAAGTGGCTCCTGGCGGACGCGCGATGCGAAACGGTAAGCGTCGCGTGTAAACTAAAGTCGAGGCTCGACGTCAAACGCAGAACTGGATATCTTGGTTGCTGCCACAGAGAGGGTTGACGATGCGAATCCGCCAAGTATTGTGTGCCGCGTTCCTGGGCGTGGCGTTGATTGCGCCCACACAGGCGGAGAGAAACGACCCCTTCGCCGAGTTCGACGCCAGGCTCGAGCAGCTCCTGCCCCCGGAGGCCTGGCTCAAGGGGAAAGTAAGCGAGGCCGACGTCTCGCTCCTGTTCGCCTATCTCAAGGCTACGCTGCTCGCCGCTTCCCAAGGCAAGCAGCTTCCGGTCCCGGATGAGATCAACAGGAGGGCGGAAGCCCTCGGCCGCGAACTCAAGCTGCAAGGCGTGCTCACCGGGCTGCTGCTGCTCGACGCCCTCGAATCCGGTGCCAGGCAGGCGCTGCGCGAGGCACTGGCCGACACCGCCTCCGGCGCCCGCTGAAACTTTTTGTTACACCCGCAGGCCCCCCTCATCGTGGGCGGACTGCGGCACCTCGGCTACAATCCCCGCTCTAATGCAGTGAACGGTGAACAGAAAACGGTAAACGGTGTAACGCAAGACCCGGCCGCGCCGCGGTTCCGTCCGTTCACTGTTCACCGATCACCGTTCACCGCATGTTGAGATGAGCTAGATGTCGCGCAAGAGCATCATTACCGCAGTCGTGGTGCTGGCCGTGTTCGCGGCCGGCGCGGCCGTGTACGGGTGGTGGGGCCTGCGCGATGACGCGCCCGCCTACCGTGCCGCCAAGGTCGAGCGCGGCGGCGTAACAGCGGCGGTGTCGGCGACCGGCACGGTCAATCCGGTCACCGCGGTGCAGGTCGGCTCGCAGGTGTCGGGCCAGCTCAAGGAGATCCACGTCGATTTCAACACCGAGGTCAAAAAGGGGCAGGTCATTGCCCGCATCGATCCGGATTCGTTCGCGCTGCGCGTCACCCAGGCGATGGCCGATCTCGAGGCCGCGCGCGCGACGGTGCTGACGCAGCGCGCCAACGTCGCCGCACTCCAGGCCGAGGTGTCGCGGGCGAAGGTCAACCTCGCCGACGCCGAGCGCGAGTTCCAGCGCAACAAGTTGCTCTACGAGAAAAATTTCGTTTCGGCGGCGGCGCGCGACAAGGCGCAGTTCTTGTTCGAGATAGCGCAGGAGCAGGTCAAGACCGCACAGGCGCAGCTGGCGGTGGGTGAATCACAGGTGCGCAACGTGGAAGCGCTGGTGAAGCAGCGCGAGGCGCAGCTCGCCCAGGCCCGGGTGGACCTCGAGCGCACCACCATCCGCGCGCCGGTGGACGGCATCGTGGTCAAGAAGTCGGTCGAGCCGGGGCAGACGGTGGCGGCGAGCCTGCAGTCGCCGGAGCTGTTCGTGATCGCGCAGGATCTGCGCGAGATGCAGGTCGAGACCTCGATAGATGAAGCGGAAGTGGGCCGCATCCGGGAGGGGCAGTCCGCGACCTTCACCGTGGATTCTTTTCCCGGAAGAACTTTCAGCGGCACCATTTCGCAGGTGCGCAAGGCGGCGCAGGTGGTGCAGAACGTGGTGACCTACACCGCGGTGATCGCGACCTCCAATCCCGATTTGAGCCTGTTCCCCGGCATGACCGCCAACGTGCGCATCGTGGTGGACTCGCGCCAGAACGTCCTCAAGATACCCAACGCCGCCTTGCGGTTCCGGCCCGCCGGCGCGGCGGAGCCCGCCGCCAAGCAGGGCAATCCTGGCGCCGATGGCGGCGCAGGCAATCCTCAGCAGCAGCAGGCCAACCGCGAGCGCCTCGTCAATGAGTTGAAGCTCGACGCCGACCAGCAGGCAAAACTGGAGGTCATCTTCAACGAGATGCGGCAGAAGATTTCCGCGCTGCAAGAGCAGAAGGGTGATCAGCGCCGGCGCCAGATCGAGCGCTTCCGGGCGGAAGCGCGCGCCAAGATCGCCGACATGCTCAACCCCGAGCAGCGCACGAAATACCAGGAAATGGTCGCCGAGCAGACGGGGCAAGGCGGCAGCCGCGGGCGCGTCTGGGTGCTCGACGAGAAGGGCCAGCCGAAGGCGGTGGCGGTGCGGCTGGGGCTGACCGACGGCAGCTTCACCGAGCTCGTCGCGGGAGAGATCGCCGAGGGTGCACAGGTCATCGTCGGCACCGCGGAAACCGGGCAAACCCGTTCGGCTCCGCGCGGCGGCGCGCCGCGCCTGCCGATCTGAGCACGAGGTGATCCGTGACAGAGCCGCTCATCGTCACCCGTGAACTTTCCAAGGAGTACCGCCTGGACGGCTACACCGTGCCGGCGTTGCGCGGGTTGTCGGTCGCGATCGAGCCCGGCGAGTTCGTCGCGGTGAAAGGGCCCTCCGGCTCCGGCAAGTCCACCTTCATGAATCTCCTCGGCTGCCTCGACACGCCGACGAGCGGCGAGTACTTCCTTGCGGGCGAGAAAGTGTCGGAGCTTTCCGGCGACGCGCTCGCCGCGATACGCAACCGCCGTATCGGATTCGTGTTCCAGAACTTCAATCTGCTCGCGCGCACCAGTGCGCTCGAGAACGTGGAGCTGCCGCTGATCTACAGCGGCTGTCCCGCGCCCGAGCGCAGGCAGCGCGCGCTCGCGCGGCTCGCCGAGGTCGGGCTCGTCGACCGCGCGCATCACCAGCCTTCCCAGCTTTCGGGGGGCCAGCAGCAGCGCGTGGCGATCGCCCGCGCGCTCATCAACAACCCGGTGCTGATCCTGGCCGACGAGCCCACCGGCGCGCTCGACACGCGCACCAGCTT
>JAHFRO010000057.1:5340-7323 GCA_023266245.1 Betaproteobacteria bacterium
AGCCTTCCCAGCTTTCGGGGGGCCAGCAGCAGCGCGTGGCGATCGCCCGCGCGCTCATCAACAACCCGGTGCTGATCCTGGCCGACGAGCCCACCGGCGCGCTCGACACGCGCACCAGCTTCGAGCTGATGGGGCTGCTGCAGCAACTGAACCGCGGCGGGATGACGGTGGTGCTGGTCACGCACGAACGTGATATCGCGAGCTTCGCCGGGCGCGTGGTGGCCTTCCGCGACGGCCGCATCGTGGACGACCAGCGCGTCGCGGCGCCGAACGACGCACAGGTCATGCTGGAGCAGCTCGAAAGGGCCGCGGCATGAATTTCCTCGCCAGCATCCGCATCGCATTGCGCGCGCTGCGCGTGAACACCTTGCGCAGCACGCTCACCATGCTCGGCATCATCATCGGCGTGGCGGCGGTGATCACCATGATCGCGGTGGGTGCCGGCGCGCAGGCGCGGGTGGAGGAGCAGATCAAGGCCTTGGGCTCCAATTTGATCATCGTGCTGCCGGGATCGGTCACTTCCGGCGGTGTGCGCATGGGGCTGGGCTCGCGCTCGACGCTCACCGAGGAAGACGCTTACGCGGTACCACGCGAGATTCCCGAGGTACAGGCCGCGGGGCCCGCGCTGCGGGGCACAGGGCAGGTCGTGTTCGCCAACAGCAACTGGTCCACCGTGTTCTACGGCGTGACGCCCGAGTATCTGGAAGCGCGCGGCTGGGCGATCGAGTCGGGCAAGGCGTTCGAGGCCACGGATGTCGCCGGCGCGACCAAGGTTGCGCTGATTGGCAAGACGGTGGCGAACGCGCTGTTCGGTGACGCCGATCCGGTGGGACAGGTAATCCGCATCCGCAAAGTCCCGTTCACGGCGATCGGCGTGCTCGAGCGCAAGGGCCAGAGCCTGATGGGCCAGGACCAGGACGATGTGATCCTGATGCCGATCTCGACCGCACGCAACCGCGTTCTGGGCCAGAACCTGGGCAAACTGCGCACCGTAGGCTCGATCTCGATCAAGGTGCGCGACGGGGCGAACATGACGCAAGCCGAGGAACAGATTCGCAACCTGTTGCGCCAGCGCCACCGCCTGCAGTTCAGCCAGGACGACGATTTCTGGGTGCGTAACCTCTCCGAGGTGCTGCAGGCGCAGGAGCAGTCGAGCCGCGTGCTGACGCTCCTGCTCGCGGCGGTGGCCTCGGTGTCGCTGATGGTGGGCGGCATCGGTATCATGAACATCATGCTGGTGTCGGTCACCGAGCGCACGCGCGAGATCGGGCTCAGAATGGCGGTGGGCGCCCGCGCCCGCGACATCATGTCCCAGTTCCTGGTGGAAGCGGTCACGCTCGCGCTGATCGGAGGGCTGCTCGGCATCGTGCTCGGCATCGCCGGCTCATACGCGATCGGACATCTTGCCGAATGGCGCGTGGAGCTCCGGCCCGACGCGGTGCTGCTCGCGGTGAGCTTTGCGGCCGCGGTCGGCGTGTTCTTCGGTTTCTATCCCGCGCGCAAGGCGTCCAGGCTGCTGCCCATCGAAGCGCTGCGCTATGAGTGAACGGTGTCACCCATCCGGTTCACACCGTTCACCGTTCACCGTCTACCGTCTACCGTCTACTGTTTACCGTTCACCGGTTTCAGGGCGGTCGCGTACAATGGCGCCTAGAGCCTAAAACATAGCCAAACGCGTGATGCGCTGGCACGATTTTGGCTCAGGGCGCGAAGCAAGGCCCGCCGCTTAGTACTCCTAAGCAAGGGACTTGCGACAAAGCCATGGGCCAAAATTCGCGCCAGCCCTTAAGGGTTGCGGCCAGAATCGGCGACGCGCCGGAACGTGGAGCAGGGACCGCCGGAAAGTGGAAGAGGGGCCCCGAAGGTCTTATTCGGGGATCTGACCTCGCAGGCGGTCGAGGGCGGCGGGGCGGTCCCTATGCGTCTGATCTCGGGTCGCATCCCCAAGAAAATCTTGGGGCCCCTGCTCCACCTCGACAGCCG
>JAHFRO010000057.1:7423-8619 GCA_023266245.1 Betaproteobacteria bacterium
AGGTCTTATTCGGGGATCTGACCTCGCAGGCGGTCGAGGGCGGCGGGGCGGTCCCTATGCGTCTGATCTCGGGTCGCATCCCCAAGAAAATCTTGGGGCCCCTGCTCCACCTCGACAGCCGCCCCGCTTGCGGGGATGCGACCGTGTAGGCGCGTGTGAGGACCGCTTGATACGGCGCTCTAATGTCCCGCTCCGGGGTCGCATCCAAGTACAAGACGCTTGGAACCTGCTCCGCCCTACGCGGGGCACTTTGTCGCTCGGCTTGTCAATATCGACATATTTCCTGCACCTCGCTTCGCGTTATCGACAATTCTGGCCAGCAACGCACACGTGTTTGGCTATGTTTTAGGCTCTTATGGACCTCGCGCTCTACCTCAAGGCCTTCATTCTCGGCATCGTCGAAGGTCTCACCGAATTCCTGCCGATTTCCAGCACCGGTCACCTCATCATCGTCGGCCAGCTCATCGGCTTCAATGGCGACAAGGCTAAGGTGTTCGACATCACCATCCAGCTGGCGGCGATCCTCGCAGTGTGCTGGGAATATCGGGCGCGCCTTGCGGCCGCCGTAATGGGGCTCGCGACCGAACCGACGCAGCAACGCTTCGTCGCCAATCTCGCCATCGCATTCCTGCCTGCGGCGGTGCTGGGCCTGTTGTTTCACGGCGCGATCAAGCACTACCTGTTTCATCCGCTGCCGGTGGCGGCGGCCTTCATCATCGGGGGGCTGCTGATCCTGTGGGTCGAGCGGCGCGACCATCGCATCGTGATCCAGGGGGTGGACGACATGCGCTGGCCGGATGCGCTCAAGGTAGGCTTCGCGCAGGCGCTGGCCCTGATCCCGGGCACTTCGCGCGCCGGCGCGACCATCATCGGGGGCCTGTTCTTCGGCATGTCGCGCAAAGCGGCGACCGAGTTTTCGTTTTTCCTCGCGATCCCGACCATGTTTGCCGCGGTGGCCTACGACGTCTACCAGAACCGCGCCATCCTGCATGCCGACGACGTCGGAGTGTTCGCGGTCGGCTTCGTCGCCTCCTTTGTGAGCGCGTTTCTCGCGGTGCGCGGCTTGCTGCGCTACATCAGCCGCCACGATTTCAGCGCGTTCGCCTGGTACCGCATCGCCTTCGGCGTGGTGGTGCTTGCCACCGGTTACAGCGGGCTGGTCAATTGGGGTGAACAGTGAACGGTGAACAGTGAAC
>JAHFRO010000057.1:8719-10879 GCA_023266245.1 Betaproteobacteria bacterium
GTCAGCTCTGCGTCCAAGGCAATCCTGCGACGCGCCAGCCGCCCTGGGTGTTGCGGTGCCCGTTCGCGTCCTTGTCGCCCTCGAAGCCTTCGAGCACGTTGAAGCACTGGCTGTAGCCGGCTTGCATCGCTAGCATCGCGGCGTTGTGCGAGCGCCCGCCGCTGCGGCAGATGAACATGACCGGCGCTTCCTTGTCCACCTGTTGCTCGAGTTCGGCGAGAAACGCGGCATTGGGCCGGTTGCCGGGATAGGTCAGGAGTTCGATTTCGACTGCGCCCGGAACGCGCCCGACATAATCCCATTCGGCGCGCGTGCGCACGTCAATCAGCCTGGCGCCCGGCGCATGCTGCCACACCTCGTACGCTTCCTGTGGCGTCAACGCGCCATCGTAAGGCAGGCCCATTTGCTGCGCCCGCTCGCGGGCGGTATTGAGGATTTCGGTGAGCGCCATGGCTGGATCCTTGAGTGAGCCGCGGTAAAACTCGCGCTGTACCGCGGTGTGGCGCGGGTTGCACCGTATCAGGCTGGTAATTAAGCTAATTTTACATCAGCCATGACACCGCCCGTTGCGCACCACCTAAGTGCGATCGAAGGGAATCAGCACTGATTTGGTGCATCTCGATCTGCCTGTGTGAAACAAACCCCTTATGGCACAATGCGTTTCGCAAAAAAACCTTGGCACAGTTCCTGCTAACCAGGAAGTCCCGATTTACCGTTTTCGTCTCACCATTCAACTCAGGAGAACAAGATGGCGACCGCCGCCGACGTACTGAAAACGATCAAGGACAACGAGGTGAAATTCGTCGATTTCCGCTTTACCGACACGCGCGGCAAGGAGCAGCACGTTTCCGTGCCGGTGTCGGCGTTCGGCGAGCACAAGTTCACCGACGGCCACTTCTTCGACGGCTCCTCCATCGCTGGCTGGAAGGGAATCGAAGCCTCCGACATGGTGTTGAGGCCCGATCCCGACTCCGCGCGCATGGATCCGTTCACCGATGAGCCGACGCTGCTCCTGACCTGCGATGTGATCGAGCCTTCCGACGGCAAGGGCTACGACCGCGATCCGCGCTCGATCGCCAAGCGCGGTGAAGCGTACATGAAATCCACCGGCATCGCCGATACCGCCTATTTCGGTCCGGAGCCCGAATTCTTCATCTTCGACTCGGTCACCTGGAAGGTCGAGATGGGCCAGGCGTTTTACAAGATCAAGTCGGAAGAGGCGCCGTGGTCATCGGGCGAGGAATTCGAAGGCGGCAACATGGGCCATCGCGCGCCGATCAAGGGCGGCTACTTCCCGGTGCCGCCGGTGGATTCGCTGCAGGACATCCGCTCGGCGATGGTGCTTGCGCTGCAGGAGATGGGCGTGGAGTGCGAGGTGCACCACCACGAAGTGGGAGCCATGGGGCAGAACGAAATCGGCACCAAGTTCAACAGCCTGGTGAAGCGCGCCGACTGGATGATGATCCTCAAGTATGCGGTGCACAACGTCGCGCACTCCTACGGCAAGACCGCGACCTTCATGCCGAAGCCCGTGGTGGGCGACAACGGCTCGGGCATGCACGTGCATCAGTCGCTCGCCAAGGACGGCAAGAACCTGTTTACCGGCAACGGTTACGCGGGATTGTCCGATCTGGCGCTGCACTACATCGGCGGCATCCTCAAGCACGCCAAGGCGCTCAACGCCATCACCTGCCCTGGAACCAACTCCTACAAGCGCCTGGTGCCGGGTTTCGAGGCGCCGATCAATCTCGCGTACTCCTCGCGCAACCGCTCGGCCGCAGTGCGGGTGCCGCTCGTTTCCAACCCGAAAGCGCGCCGTATCGAAGTGCGCTTCCCGGATCCCACCTGCAATCCGTATCTCGCGTTCACCGCGATGATGATGGCGGGGCTCGACGGCATCCAGAACAAGATCAAGCCGGGCGATCCGATCGACAAGAACCTCTATGACCTGCCGCCGGAAGAAGCGGCGCGCGTGCCGAAGGTGTGCGCTTCACTCGAGCAGGCGCTGGAGGAGCTCAACAAGGACCGCGATTTCCTCACGCGCGGCGGCGTGTTCTCCAACGACATGCTCGACGCCTACATCGGGCTCAAGGAGGAAGAGCTCACGGCGTTCCGCATGAGCACCCATCCGATCGAATTTCAGATGTATTACAGCCTGTA
>JAHFRO010000057.1:10979-14249 GCA_023266245.1 Betaproteobacteria bacterium
GGCGCACCATTTGGGTGCGTTGCTAATTTCGATTTATTGACATAGACTTAGGAACATGTCCTGGAGCCTGTCAGTCAACGGCCAACGGCTGCAGGCCGTTGTTCTGGGTAAATGAGGCCGACACCGCTGATGCGTAAATCGCTACTGGCGCTGCTGCTCGCGCTGTTCGCTCCCGTGGTGTCCGCGGACATCTGGGAGTGCATCGACGAGAACGGCAACAAGCGCTTCACCAACATCAAGTCCGAGGCCAAGGGCTGCAAGCTCCTCAACGTGGGGCCGTCCAACACGGTTTCGGGCGTGAAAGCGCCTCCCGGCAAGACCGCTTCGACGCCGCCAGCAGGATTTCCGAAGGTGGACGGCGATACCCAGCGTCAGCGCGACGCCGACCGCCGCAAGATCCTCGAGCAGGAACTCGCGAACGAGGAAAATCTGCTGGCGAAGGCCAAGCAGGACCTTGTCGAACAGGAGTCGATGCGGCTCGGCAGCGAACGCAATTATCAGCGCGTGCTTGACCGCCTTGAGCCCTACAAGAAGAAGGTCAAGCTCCACGAAGACAACCTCGCCAACCTCAAGCGCGAGCTGGCCAGCGCCAAGTAAGGCCACGGCGCAGGGCCCGGCGACACAGGCGTATGTTGCCCGGAGCTATCTCCCCTTCGCTGCTGCATCCTTGCGCGCGGTCCTGGCGAGCGGCCCGCCGTCCGCCCTTGGCGCGGTTTTTGCTCCGGCTCCTGCTCCACTGGTTATCCAGACTAGTGACATGACATCCGCAGCCCTCTCCGGTCTCGACCTGCTGCCGACTGCGGTGGTGCTGGTGGATGTGCGGCTCGCCGTGCGCTACATGAATCCCGCGGCCGAGAACCTGTTCGAGATGAGCAGCAAAAACGTGGCGGGCCAGGCGCTCGACAGGCTGTTTGCCGACACCGCGGTGCTTCAGGCCGCGATCGGTTACGCGCGCGACAACAACTGCAGCTATACCGAGCACGACCTCGAGCTCGGCGCGAGCGGGCGCACGCGGCTGCACCTGTCGTGCACGGTCACGCCGGTCGAGCTGCCGAACGGCGAAGCGCACGAAGACGCACTGCTGCTCGAGTTCCGCCATATCGAGCAGCAGCTGAAGATCGCGCGCGAGGAGCGCATGCTGGACCAGAGCCAGGCCAATCGCGAGCTCATCCGCAATCTCGCGCACGAGATCAAGAACCCGCTCGGCGGCATCCGCGGCGCGGCACAGCTGCTCGATCGCGAGCTCGAGCGCCCCAACCTGCACGAGTACACGCAGGTGATCATGAAGGAGGCCGACCGCCTGCAGGCGCTGATGGACCGGCTGCTCACGCCGCACCGGCTGCCACAGCCGGCGCAGCTCAACGTCCACGAGGTGCTGGAGCGCGTGCGCAGCCTGATTCTTGCCGAGTATCCGCGGGGCATCGTCATCCGCCGCGACTACGACGTCAGCCTGCCGCTGGTGAAAGGCGACAAGGAGCAGTTGATCCAGGCGGTGCTCAATGTCGTGCGCAATGCCGCCCAGGCGCTTCAGGACCGGGGCGAGATCAGGCTGAGCACGCGCGTGGTGCGCCAGATTACCCTGGCCCGCCGCCGCTACCGCCACGCCATTGCGGTGGAAATCACGGACAACGGCCCCGGCATTCCGGAAGCGCTGCGCGAGCGCGTCTTCCATCCGCTGGTGTCGGGCCGCGAAGGCGGCAGCGGACTTGGGCTGACGCTGGCGCAGAACTTCGTCAACCAGCACCACGGCGTGATCTCTTACGAGAGCGCGCCCGGCGAGACCACGTTCACCATCCTGCTGCCGGTCGAAGAAGCGGGAAATGGGTAATGAGTAATGGGTAATGGGCAAGACATGACGGTTTTTACCGTTCACCGTTCACCGTTCACCGTTCACGGGGTCTAATGAAGCCCGTCTGGATCATCGACGACGACCGCTCGATACGCTGGGTGTTCGAGAAGGCGCTTGCGCGCGAAAACATTGCGTTCAAGACCTTCTCTTCGGCCCAGGAAGCGCTCGCCGCGCTCAACACCGAGACGCCGCAGGTCGTGGTGAGCGACATCCGCATGCCCGGGGAATCGGGGCTGGAACTGCTGCAAAAAGCGAAAGCGCTGCACGCCAATCTGCCGGTGATCATCATGACCGCGTACTCCGATCTCGAGAGCGCGGTCACTGCGTTCCAGGGCGGCGCCTACGAGTACCTGCCCAAGCCGTTCGACGTGGATCACGCGGTGGAGCTGATCCGGCGCGCGATGGAAGAAAGCATGCGCCAGGAAAGCGCGGCGGAGATGTCGGAAACCACCCCCGAGATCCTCGGGCAGGCACCGGCGATGCAGGAAGTGTTCCGCGCCATCGGGCGGCTGTCCCAGTCGCACGCAATGGTGATGATCACCGGCGAGTCCGGCACCGGCAAGGAACTGGTGGCGCGCGCGCTGCACCGCCACAGCCCGCGCTCGGCGAAACCTTTCATCGCCATCAATACCGCGGCCATTCCCCGCGAGCTGCTGGAATCGGAACTGTTCGGCCACGAGCGCGGCGCCTTCACCGGCGCACAGAGCATGCGGCGCGGGCGCTTCGAGCAGGCCGAGGGCGGCACGCTGTTCCTGGACGAGATCGGCGACATGCCGCCCGAGCTGCAGACGCGGCTGCTGCGCGTGCTCTCCGAGGGCAACTTCTACCGCGTCGGCGGGCACCAGCCGATCAAGGCCAACGTGCGCGTGATCGCCGCCACCCACCAGGACTTGGAAACGCGCGTGAAGCAGGGGCTGTTCCGCGAGGACCTGTTCCACCGGCTCAATGTCATCCGGCTGCGGCTGCCGCTGCTCAGGGAACGGCGCGAGGACATCCCGCTGCTCGCGCGTCATTTCCTGCAGAAGAGCGCGCGCGAGCTCGGCGTGGAGGCGAAGCGGCTCTCCGAGGCGACGCTCAAATATCTCACCGCGCAGGATTTCTCCGGCAACGTGCGCCAGCTCGAAAACCTTTGCCACTGGCTCACCGTGATGGCGCCCTCGGTCAACATCGAGGTCAAGGACCTGCCGCCGGAGCTGCGGGCCGAGGCGGCGGCGCCGGCGGCGCAAAGCTGGGTCGCGGCGCTGGAGAAAGAGGTCGAGATGCTGCTCAACCGCGGCGAGACCGGCGTGATGGTCGAGCTTGCACGCCGGTTCGAAAAGGCGCTCATCGTGAAGGCGCTCGCCCACTCCGGCGGCCGGCGCATCGAGGCCTCCCAGCTGCTCGGCCTCGGGCGCAACACGCTCACGCGCAAGATTCAGGAA
>JAHFRO010000189.1 GCA_023266245.1 Betaproteobacteria bacterium
GCGCGTGGTGATGGTGGAGTGCGACGCGGGAATTTTCCGCGCGCTGGCTGCGAGCCGCGAGCAGCTGAACGCTGCCGCAGTGGAACTGACGAGAGCGGATGCGCTAGAATTCCTGCGCGCTGACACCGGGGTCTATGACGTCGTGTTTCTCGATCCGCCGTTCAAGGCCGGCTACTGGGCGCGCCTGGCGCCGCTGCTGCCGCGGCATCTGGCGCCGGAGGCACTGGTTTATTATGAGAGCGCGGCGCGCCCCGAACTGCCGCCCGGCTGGGAGGTTTGGCGGCAAGGCCGGGCCGGGCAGGTCATCTATCAACTGCTGAAATGGACTGAACAATGAACCACAAGGCGGTCTATCCGGGAACCTTTGATCCGATTACGCTCGGCCACGACGATCTGGCGCGGCGCGCGGCCAAGCTGTTCGACACCGTGATCGTGGCGGTTGCCGACAGCAGCGCCAAGCACCCGTTCTTTACCCGCGATGAGCGCGTGGCTATGGCGCGCGAAGTCCTGAAGGACTTGAAAAACGTCGAAGTGGTGGGCTTCTCCGGGCTGCTGATGAAGTTCGCGCAGCAGCACAAGGCGCGCGTGGTGATCCGGGGGCTGCGCGCGGTGTCCGACTTCGAATACGAATTCCAGCTCGCCGGAATGAACCGCAGGATGTATCCCGATGTCGAAACGATGTTCCTTACCCCGGGCGAGCAGTATATGTTCGTTTCCGCCGCCATCGTCCGGGAGATTTCGATCCTGGGAGGCGACGTCAGCACGTTTGTGCCCCCCTACGTCGCCAAGCAGATGAAGGCGAAGATCAAACAGCTCGGCGGACGATAGCCGGAGACTGCGGCACATGGCCCTGATCATCACCGACGAGTGCATCAACTGCGACGTGTGTGAGCCGGAGTGCCCGAACGACGCGATCTCGCAGGGCGAGGAAATCTACGTCATCGACCCGCACAAGTGCACCGAGTGCGTCGGTCACTTCAACGAGCCGCAGTGCGTGAAAGTGTGCCCGGTGGACTGCATCCCCCTGAACCCCGACTTCGTGGAAACGAAAGAGCAGCTCTACGAAAAGTACAAGCGCCTGACGGCGCAAAAGGCGTGAGTGGTGAGTGGTGATTGAACCGCAGGGATTCCGACTTGCGGACCTCAACGCATTGAGTACCAGGGAGGAGCATATGAAAGCTAGGAATTTGTCAGGTGTAGTCGTTCTGATCTCGACGGTTGCAGCACTTGCTTTGCCCGCGCATCTTTTGGCGCAGAGCTATCCGGTCAAACCGGTGCGCGTGGTCGTGCCGTTTCCAGCCGGCGGAGGCACTGACATCCAGGCCCGGGTGCTCTTCAAGGATCTGCAGGAGCAGTTCAAGCAGGTATTCATCGTGGACAATCGCCCCGGGGCGAGCGGGCTCATCGGGGCTGACCTCGTGGTGAACGCCCCGCCTGACGGGTACACCATACTGCTTACAACCGCCACGCTTGCGATCAACACGACGCTTTACGGAGACACGATGAAGTTCCATCCCTTGAAGAATCTCGTGCCCGTCATCCAGGTCAGCACGACGCCCCTGGTGCTGATCGTGCACCCAAGCGTCCCGGCGAAATCGCCAAAGGAGCTGATCGAGCTTGCCCGGAGGAAACCCGGAATATTCAACGCGGCCATCAACGTTCCCGGCAGCACCAGCCACATGTCGTCTGAGATGCTCAAGCAGCTCGCCGGGCTCAGGTTCACGACCGTTCCCTACAAGGGAGGCAATGTCTCGATGGTCGCGATGGTGGGCGGCGAAGTCGATTTCCAGTTTGCGGAAGGGCTGCTTGCGGCGCCGCAGATCAAGGCGGCGAGGGTGCGCGCGCTCGCGGTGACCACTCCCAAACCCGTTGCGTTTTTTCCGGATCTGCCCACGATGGACTCGATCCTGCCTGGATTCGTCTCCGACAACTGGTTCGGCATGTACATGCCAGCGGGCACGCCGAAGGACATCGTCGCGACGATCAATACCGCGATCGGCAAGGCGCTGGAAACGAGGGAAGTGCGCGCGTTGTTCGAGCGGGACGCGCTGATTGCCGTGGGGGGTACACCGGAAGACCTTGGCGCCCACCTCAAGCGCGAGATCGCCCGCTACGCGGAAGTCATCCGGAAGGGCAACATTACGCTGCAGTAACCGGCAATCCCGCCGGGATCGGCGTGACTCGATCGACCCTGTCAGCGCCGCTGACAGGCCGGGCAGTAGAACGTCGAGCGCTGCCCCTGCCGTATCCCCTTGATGGCGGTACCGCAGCGGTAACAAGGCTCGCCGGCGCGGTCGTAGACCATGAACTGGTGCTGGAAGTAGCCGGCCTGCCCGTCGCTCGCCACGTAGTCGCGCAGCGTGCTGCCGCCGGCGACCAGCGCCAGCTCCAGCGTTTCGCAGATCTTCCGGGCGACCAGGGCGCAGCGCTCGCGGCTGAGCCGCCGTGCGGCGGTGCGCGGGTGGATGCCGGCGCGGAACAGCGCTTCGTTGGCGTAAATGTTGCCGAGCCCGGCGACGACGTGGCCGTCCATCAGCACCTGCTTGATCGCCGCGCTGCGCTTGCGCGTCGCCGAATGGAGCCAGGCGCCGTCGAATTCCACCGACAACGGCTCCGGCCCGATGCCTGCGAGCAGCGCGTGCGCGAGCGGGTCGCCCGCCTGCCACAGCACCAGCCCGAAGCGGCGCGGGTCGCGCAGCCGCACCACCGTGCCGTTTTCCAGCACCAGATCGAAGTGATCGTGGGCGGTGACGGGCGTCGCGCCGTCGGCCACCCACAGCCGCCCGGACATGCCGAGATGCAGGATCAGCGTGCCGGCGCCGCAATCGATCAGCAGGTACTTGCCGCGCCGCGCGAGCGTCCTGATGGTGGCGCCGGCGACCAGTCGCGGCAGCTGCCGCGGCACCGGTTGGCGCAGCGCGCGGTTGCGAATCACCGCGGTCCTGATGCGCTGCCCGGTGAGCAGGGGCTCCAGTCCGCGGCGCGTGGTCTCGACCTCAGGTAGTTCCGGCATACGGGCTTTCAGCGATGGATAACACAGCGCTTGGTTGCCGCGCTTCGCGGCTCGATCAGTTGCACTGATTTTACCGGTGCAGCCCTGAAGGGCTGGTGACTTTCTTTGCTCCCCCAAAGAAAGTCACCAAAGAAAAGGGTTCCCCGGTTCGCCGCCGCTACCTCGTAGCCTCATGCGGCCCCCTGCGCTGCTCGCCAAGGCGGGGCGGCTGCGCAACTCGCGCACATCCTCCGATATTGCTCGCTGATCGGGCGAGCGTTCCCTTGGCGTCAGCACACGTGCGCGAGGCTCGCCCAGTGCTCGCCGACGACCCGGCATCGGTCTCGGATAGCGTTCAGGAAGGGAATTGCCCGAGGCTATGAACGTCTCAGTGGACCGGGTCTTATGCGGCTGTTCCGCAAACGGGCCTGCGGCTAACGAGTCACAGCCGCCCCCTTCTCGGCTGCGACTGCTCGGCGGCTCTCAGGGGCCCCAAAAGAACGGCGGGTCGTCACACGTCACCGGGGTTTAGGCCCCCTGTGCTAGCATTTTCCCTCGCGGGGAGGAGAGGCTGTGCGGGGGGAAAGCCGGGGCCGAGAACATATTGACCGGCTGCTCAAAGCAGCGGAAAGCGTGGATTGAGGTGTCCCGGGTTGTACGGACGGTTTAATCAGGATACGACCCGTGAGTGGTGAGTGGTGAGTAGTGAGCGCCGTTGCAGTTTAGCTCAAACCGCGCAATGAACGGCTTGCTCGTCCGAGTCGGCGCGGACCTCAGCCAGGGGGGCGGATCGTGGAACGGTCCCGTTAATGAAGCCACGGGCGAGTTCGTCTATGTCGCGATTCCCGAGAACAGCCCGGTACACGCAGGGATGGAAAAGCCGTACAGTGCACTGATGCCAGATCTGGCGAGGTTCGGCGTCCGCCTGCCGGCGCACCTTCAGATGCGGCACATGCACTTGGACCCTGATTTCGAGTACCTCACGTACGGCGACCAAGGGGAGCGTGCAAGGCAGTTGCAGGCTAACCTGGGCATCGGCGACCTGATCGTGTTCTACGCCGGGCTCGCGGACGCAGGTGGAGCGGCCCGCTTGGTGTATGCGTTAATCGGCCTGCTTTTGGTCAAGGAGTTCATCCTGGCTGCCGACATTCCTGCGCAGGACCGGAACATCAACGCACATTCGAGGCGCGTCCTCGCCCTTGGGGCAAAGGACTTGATCGTGCGCGGCCAGCCCGCTGTCTCCGGCCGTCTGACCCGCTGCGTGCCGATCGGCGAGTACCGCGATCGCGCCTATCGAGTCAGGAAATTTGTCTTGGAGGAGTGGGGCGGGATTTCGGTGAGAGATGGTTATCTTCAGCGCAGCGCGCGGTTGCCGCGCCTGCTCGACCCCGCCCGGTTCATGCACTGGCTGGAGAATCAGGAAACATCGCTGATCCAGGCCAATAACTGAAGCCAAGCCGTGGCGCGCATTTACTTCTACAAGCTGACTACGGACGACGGCGGAGCACCCTGCGTTCAGGGCGGGCTGCTGTCACTCGCCATCTGCAAGCCCGTGATTCGCAGCACGGCGGAGGTGGGGGATCTGATTTTCGGCTTCGCGGCCAAATCGCTCCATGCAGATAACCGGCTGCTCTACATTGCGCGCGTGACGGCCAAGGCGCGCAACGGCGAGTACTACACGACGGAGAAGTTCGCGCGCCGCGGAGACTGCATCTACGAGCGGCGCGGAAACCGCTTTCTGTGGCGCCAAGGTGCGCTCCATCATGGCCCTGGTGATCTCGCCCACGATCTTGGGGAGCACCCGTATTACGCCAAGGCC
>JAHFRO010000190.1 GCA_023266245.1 Betaproteobacteria bacterium
TCACATAGGAGGCCATTTCCTGTCCGAGCATCTTCGGCGTCTTGCCGGCAAGGTAGTAGCCGCCGCTGGCATAAGCCGTCACGCGGTCGGTGACGTAGGCGCCGAGGTACTGGTAGAGCGGCAGCTTTGCAGTGCGCGCGTTCAGGTCCCAGAGCGCAGTGTCGAGTATCGAGATCGCGCGCATCACGCTGCCCGCGCGGCCCTGCAGCAGCGATTCCTGGTACATCTCCTGCCACAAGCCCTCGACGCGCAGCGAATCCTGGCCTATGAAGCGCCGCGCAAGCAGCTCTTCGACCGCGACCTGCGCAATACGCCCGCCGGCGCTGCCGACGTAGCAGAAGCCGATGCCCTCCATGCCCTCGGTGGACCGGATCTTAACGAGGCAGTAGTCGCGGGCGCTGACGGTGCGGGTGGCGAAGGAAGTGACGGTGTCGAGCGGCACGCGCGCGACGCAGACGGAAACGGACTGGACCTTCGGCATGGGGTGTTCTTTCGTTTGGGAAAGGGCGTAACTTACCAGCTTTCCCGGAGGTTCGGAAACTCGCCGGCATGATCCGCCGCGCCGAACCATTCAGGTTGACCGACGCTCGCAAAACTCACTAAACTGCGCCTCTCGTCACCGGCAACCTGCCGCCACAAAAGGAGGAGACATGCTGCGCTTGCTGAAAGCTTGGATTCTGGCCGCGGGGGCGCTGTTGGCATTGCCCGGCGTGGCTCAAGAGAAGCTCAATATCTTTATTGCAACCGGCCCGACCTCGGGCGTGTATTACCCGATGGGCGGCGGCATGGCCGATCTGCTGACCAAGCACGTGCCCGGGCTCAACGCAACCGCCGGCACCACCGCCGGGTCCGTGGCCAACCTCCAGCTGATGCAGAATGGCCAGGCGCAGGTCGCGCTGTCGATGGCGGACGTAAGCTGGGACGCCTACAAAGGCCAGCAAAAATTCCAGGACAAGCCGGTGCTGGTGCGCGCGCTGATGGTGCTTTACCCGAACCGCGTGCATGTGGTGACGGTGGAAGGGACCGGCATCAACAAATTCACCGATCTTAAAGGTAAACGTGTCTCCACCGGCGCCGTCAATAGCGCGACGGAAGTCATGGCGGCACGACTACTCGAAGCCTACGGGATGAGCATCAAGGACGTCATCCAGGAACGGCTCGATCCTGGCAAATCGTCCGACGCGATCAGGGACAAGAAGCTCGATGCCTACTTCTGGGTGGGCGGCGTGCCGACCTCCGCCGTGACGGATCTGGCGGCGACGCCCGGCATCAAGTTGAAGCTGATCGACCATTCCGAAGCGCTTGAGGCCATGGTCAAGAAGTTCGGTCCGCTCTACGTCAAAGACGTGATTCCGGCGAAGTCGTACCCCGGCCAGGAGACGAACAACCAGATCGTCACGGTGTGGAACGTGCTCATCGCGCGCGCCGACATCCCCGACCAGTTGGCCTACGACATTGTGAAGACGTTGTTCGACCGCAAGGAGGACATGGTCCGGGTCCACAAGGATGCGCAGTACTTCGACTTCCGGTATCAAACGAATGCGGCGGCGGTGATCCCGTTCCATCCGGGGGTGATCAAGTACTTCCGCGAAAAGGGACTCAACGTCAAATAGCCGCAAGGCTGCAGGTGAAACACCAAAATCCAGCGCGCCACACGCGCTGGATTTTTTGTTTCAGGGCACGTCATTGATAGCAGGATAGCGGCGCGCATGAGCGATAACAACGGGCGGTCGCAGCACCAGCCGGGACAGGATACGGCCATCATCAGCGACGATGCGCTGAAGAAGGCCGAGGAATACATCGAGGAGGAGGAGGGCGCGACCAATAGGCTGACCGGATTCCTCGGCACTTTCGTCGCAGTGGTGGCGGTGGTGATGTCGCTGTTCCATCTCTATGCCGCCGTTGCCATCATGCCGACCCACGTGCTGCGCGGCATACACGTGGCGTTCGTGCTGTTCCTGGTGTTCCTGCTGTTCCCCATCGCCAAGCGTTTGCGCAACCGCGTCTACTGGTGGGACTGGATCAATTCCGCGCTGGCGCTCGCGGTCATGGGCTACATGCTGTTCGGCGGCGACGATTTCCTCGAGCGCAGTACCGCGCCGACGATACTCGACCAGATCGCGGGCATGATGCTGATCGTGCTGGTGCTGGAAGCGGTGCGACGCTGTTCGGGCTGGATCATGCCGTTCATCGTCATCCTGTTCCTGGTCTACGCGTTCGTCGGCGCCCACCTGCCGCCGCCGTGGACGCACCACGGCATGGACGTCGGCCGCGTCGTGGGCCACATGTACATGACGCTCGAGGGGATCTTCGGCGTGCCGGTGGACGTTTCCTCCTCGCTGATCATCATGTTCACCATCTACGGTGCGTTCCTGCAGTACTCGGGCGCGGGCAAGTTCTTCATAGACTTCTCGTTCGCCGCGATGGGCGGCAAGCCGGCCGGCGCGGGACGCACCGTCGTGCTTGCTTCGTTCCTGCTCGGCGGGCCTTCGGGCAGCGGGGTGGCCACGACCGTCACGCTGGGATCGGTCGCCTATCCGATGCTGGTCAAGGCGGGCTACGGCAAGGACGCGGCGGGAGGATTGCTTGCCGCCGGCGGGATTGGAGCGATCATCTCGCCACCAGTGCTGGGCGCCGCGGCGTTCCTGATCGCCGAATTCCTCAAGATCTCGTACCTCGACGTGATCCTGATGGCGACCATCCCGACGCTGCTGTATTACTTTGCGCTGTTCCTGATGGTGGAGATCGACGCGCGCAAGTTCGGCATGAAGCGCATCGATATCGCCGCTGCCGACACCATGTGGAACCTGACCAGGCAGTTCGGTTTCCACTTCCTGTCGCTGGTCGCGATCATCATTTTCATGCTGCTCGGGTTCTCGCCGATACTCTCGGTGTTCTGGGCGACGGTGGTGGCGCTGGTGACGAGCTTCCTGCACCCGAGCTGCGCGCTCATCCCCTACGATGTGTTCCGCGGCAAGGGACCCATCGGCAGGCTGCTGTGGAACTCCGGCCTGGTGAAGGCCCTCGAAGGCGGCTCGGTCGGCGTGCTCAACGTCGCTGCGACCTGCGCCGCGGCGGGGCTCATCGTCGGGGTGGTGACGCTGACGGGGCTCGGACTCAAATTCAGCTCGATCATGCTGCAGTACGCGGACTCCGGCAGCCGCGGCATCCTCGACCTGCTCGCTGCGATGGGTGTCGCTCCGACCCCCGCGCTGCTGCACGACGTCAAGCTGCTGCTCACCGCGATCTTCACCTCGCTGATCGTTTGGATCGTCGGGCTCGCGGTGCCGGTGACGGCGTCCTACATCATCTGCGCGGTAATCGCGGCTCCGGCGTTGATCCAGCTCGGCGTCGCCGATTTCGCGGCGCACATGTTCATCTTCTATTACGCGGTGCTGTCGGAGGTCTCGCCGCCCACCGCGCTGTCGCCGTTCGCCGCCGCGGCGATCACCGGCGGCGATCCGTACAAGACGACGCTGCAATCGTGGAAGTACACGCTGCCGGCGTTCCTGGTGCCGTTCATGTTCGTGCTCGATCCCTCGGGTCTGGGCCTGCTGCTGATGGGCTCGTTCAAGAAGCTCGCGGGCGCGCCGTGGCTCGACATCTCGATCGTCAGCATCACCGCGATGATCGGCATCGCGGCGCTCGCGGCCGGCGTGCAGGGCTGGATGTTCAAGAAGACGGCCGGTATCGAGCGCTGGCTGCTGATCATCGCCGGCCTGGCGCTGGTTTACCCGAAGGCCCTGCTCGACTATATTGGCATTGCGCTGATGATCGTCGTGATCGTTATGCAGAAGCTGCGCAAGACCGGATCCTATGCTGCAACTAGCTAGTTATCACGCCAAGCTGCCCACCCCTTTCGCCGTGCTCGGCATCCGGACTGCGGGCGATTACCTGACCGATATTGAATACCTTCCTAAAGGTGTGGCGACGCTTGCTCCGGTGAACCGGGTCGCCGAGCGCGTCTGCCTTCAGGTTGAGCGCTATCTCGACGATCCCGAATTCCGCTTCGATCTGCCGTTCGACTACCGTGGCACCGATTTCCAGTGCCGGGTGTGGCGCGCGATTTACCGGATCCCGAGCGGCAAGACGCTCACTTACGTCGACATCGCAAAGCATCTCGGCACTGCGCCGCGCCCGGTGGGCGGCGCCTGCGCAGCGAACCGCATTCCGATCGTGATTCCGTGCCACCGGGTGGTCTCCCGCCACGGGCTCGGCGGCTTCATGAAGAGCCGCAGCGGCTTCCCGCTCGAGATCAAGCGCTGGCTCCTTCAGCATGAAGGCGTGACTGATACAGCGTGACTGATAAGGCGTGACTGATGAAGCGTCACCGGAAATCCCTCTCGAATCACGAATCACGAATCACGATTCACGTTTTGTGCGCCGGCGATCATCGGCGGCTCTGTTAATTCACAATGGCGGTGGAGAAGAGTTCCGGTCTTATCGACGAATTCTGCGACGCGCTTTGGCTCGAGGACGGGCTCGCGCGCAACACTCTGGAGAGCTACCACCGCGATCTCAAGCAGCTGGCCGGATGGCTCTCGGAGAAGCATGGCAAAGCGCTGCTGGCGGCGGACCACGCCGATCTGCTCGGTTTTCTCGCTTTCAAGGTGAGGGGGCGCGCCAAAGCGACCACCACTAGCCGCCAGCTTTCCAGCCTCAAGCGCTTTTACCGCTATTGCCTGCGGCAGGGCAGGATCAAGGCCGATCCCACGCTCAAGATCGACGCGCCGAAGCTGC
>JAHFRO010000191.1:0-2382 GCA_023266245.1 Betaproteobacteria bacterium
GCCAGCCGTCCGTTCCAACTCGCGCAATTAAACCGACGCCACCGGCGTCCGGCTTTAATGGTTATTCGACCTTGGTTCCGGAGTCCCTGATCGCCTTGGCGTACTTGGCGTGCTCGTCGCGGATGAATCGCGCGAATTCTTCCGGCGTGTTGCCGATACCTTCCGAGCCCAGTTGTTTCAGCCGGTCCTGGATGTCCGGCAGCTTGAGGATGCGCGTAAGCTGCCGGTGGACGCTGGCGATGACGTGCTTCGGCGTACCGGCCGGCGCGTGCATCGAGTACCAGGCGTTGACCTCGTAGCCGCTGATGCCCGCTTCGGTGAAGGTCGGAAGGTCCGGATACTCGGGATGGCGCTGCGCGCGCGCGATGGCGAGCGCCCGGAGCCTGCCCGCGCGCACGTGCGGCAGGATCGAGGCCGCGGTGTCGAACATCATGGTGGTTTCACCGCCGATCAATCCTGCGATCGCGGGACCGCCGCCCTTGTACGGCACGTGGATCAACTTGATGCCGGTCATGGTCGAAAAGATCTCGCCCGCCATGTGCGGCGGCGTGGCGCTACCGCCGGAGGCGAACTTGAGTTCGCCCGGTTTCGCCTTCGCGAGCGCGATCAATTCCTTGACCGATTTCGCCGGCACCGAAGGATTCACGCACAGCACGGTGGGAGCGATCGCGAGCAGCGTGATCGGCGCGAAATCCTTGACCGGGTCGTAACCCGGCTTGCTGTAGAGATTGGGCGCAATGGCGTGGGTGGCGATCGAGGACAGCAGCAGCGTGTAGCCATCGGGAATCGCGCGCGCCGCGAGTTGCGTGCCGATGATGGTGCCGGCACCGGGCCGGTTATCCACCACCACCTGCTGCCCCCACGCCTCGGTGAGCTTCGCGCCGAAGAGGCGTGCGAGCGTATCGTTGCCGCCGCCCGGAGGATACGGGACGATCAACCGGATCGGCTTGGTCGGATAGGCAGGCCCACTTGTCGCAGCGGACTGCGGCCAGACGGCCCCGCTCCCTGTTACGAGTACAGCACCCGCGAGCAGCGTGACGATCTTGCGCATGCGCGATCCCTCCCCGGTCCGCAAAAGGGTCACACCAATTGTAGTGTATTTCGCAGGGCACGAGGGCTGACGCCGTCGAGGGTGTCACGCCGCCACCTCGCCGAATCCGTTAAAATGCCGACCCATGACTACACCGCGCATTGCACTGATCCACACCATGCCGATCGGGCAGTTCTCGATGGCACGCGCCGCGACCGGCATTCCCGCAAAACCCGGCCGCAAGGTGCTCACCAGCCCGCAGACCGCAGTCACGCGCCTGAAGCAGATGTTCGGCGCGTGATAGCGAACCGGTCGCGCTATCATCGCGCAACATAACGACCTCAGTCGGAGGAGGAAAAGATGACCACCACGCTTGCGCGTGTCGCATTGGCCTGCATCGCTGCAGTCTTCAGCTTCAGCGCGTCCGCTCAGAACTATCCGACCAAATCGATCCGCCTGATCGTGCCGTTTGCGCCGGGTGGCTCGACCGACGCGCTGGCACGCACCCTCGGCCAGAAGCTCAGTGACCGCCTCGGCCAGCAGATCATCGTCGACAACCGCCCCGGCGCCAACGGCAATATCGGCACCGATATCGTTGCGAAGAGCCAGCCCGACGGCTATACGCTGCTCATGGCGTTCGATGCCACGATGGTGATCAATCCGTCGGTCTACGCGAAGCTCCCGTTCGACCCGATCAAGGACTTCGCGCCGATCAGCAAGGTCGCGGCGCTGCCGCTGATCCTGGTCGCGCACCCGTCGTTTCCCGCGAATTCGGTGAAGGAGCTGATCGCGCTGGCGAAACAAAAGCCCGGGATCAATTATTCATCGGCCGGGCACGCCAGCACCCCGCACCTGGCAATGATCATGCTGGAACAGCGTACCGGAATTCAACTGACGCACATCGCGTACAAGGGCGGCGGCCAGGCGGTCACCGACGTGATCGGCGGGCAGATTCCGCTGCTCGCGACCGCGATCCCGACGGTGCAGGCGCACATCAAGTCGGGCCGGCTGAAAGCCATCGCGTTGACCAGCGCCAGGCGCTTCCCGGGGTTCGCCGAAATTCCGACCTTCGCCGAGGCGGGCCTTACCGATTTCGACGTTTCGGCGTGGTACGGGATGCTGGCGCCGGCGGGCACGCCGCGCCCGATCATCACCCGACTGCACGGCGAGATCGTGAAGGTGCTGGCGCTGCCCGAAATCAAGGAACGCTTCCTGACCACCATCGGCGGCGATCCGATCGGCGGTACGCCGGAGCAGTTCGCCGCCGACATCAAGAGCGACATCGCGCGCTGGGCGAAAACCGTCAAGGACAGCGGAATCCGGATCGAGTGACCCCATTTTTCCAAAGGAGG
>JAHFRO010000191.1:2392-2880 GCA_023266245.1 Betaproteobacteria bacterium
GTCGGTGGTTTCGGCCACATCTGCGGCGAGCTGTTCGCGCTGATGACCGGGACCAAGATGACGCACATCCCTTATAAGAGCTCGGCGCCTTCGCTCACTGACCTGATCGGCGGCCAGATCCAGGTGTTGTTCAATAACACGATCTCGACCGTGCCCCACGTCAAAACGAACCGCGTGCGCGCACTCGCGACCACCGGCGCCAAGCGCTCGCCGGCGCTGCCCGATCTGCCGACCGTGGCCGAAGCCGGAGTGCCTGGATATGAAAACTCGTCGTGGTCCGCGATCGCGGCGCCTGCCGGCACGCCCAAGCCGATCATCGCCCAGCTGCATAAGGAGTTTACCGAGATCCTGAAGCTGAACGACATCCAGCAGAAGCATTCCGAAGTCGGCGCCGACATCATCGCTAGCACGCCGGAGCAGTTCCACGCCTACCTGAAGAGCGAGGTCGCGAAGTTCGGCAGGCTGGTGAAGGCGGCCGGCATCAAGGC
>JAHFRO010000191.1:2890-4724 GCA_023266245.1 Betaproteobacteria bacterium
AGCAGAAGCATTCCGAAGTCGGCGCCGACATCATCGCTAGCACGCCGGAGCAGTTCCACGCCTACCTGAAGAGCGAGGTCGCGAAGTTCGGCAGGCTGGTGAAGGCGGCCGGCATCAAGGCTGCGGCGGGTGGCTAGAAGCAAAAAACTTCAAAACAATGAAACCGCAGATAAACGCAGATGAACGCAGATAAGATCAAACCCAAAATGCTTTAGCCACAGAGAACACAGAGGACACAGAGATTAAAACAATCAGAATCGACAGACCACCATTTCGCTCATCCTAAAAGCTTAAACCGTGGCCTGTCCCCGATTACGGTCGGCAATGAATTCAGAACCCGTAGAGGCTTGCCGAAGTCTGACTGGAGAGCGCTTGGGCTGCTCGCAGTAGCGCTACCTGATTGGTGCCGTCGGAATGCAGGAAGCTTGCGGCATCGCGCAGGTATTTCTCGACCGGGTGGTCGTACATGATCGCTGCGCCTCCGAGCACTTCGCTTGCCAGCTTGCACGCTTCGAACGCCGCCTCGGAGGCGTTGACTTTGGCCAGAAGCCCCAGGACGCGGGCTTCAGGGTGCTTGCGATCGGCCAGCCATGCAGCCTTCCAGATCTGGGTGCGCGCGGCGTCGAGACGCATCGCCATCTGTGCGAGCATCATCGCCACGGCCTGCTGCTGCACGATCGGCTTGCCACCCTGGACCCGCTGCTTGGCGTATTGGAGCGCGTACTCGTAGGCCGCGCGGCCGACACCGAGCACCGTTGCCGCCGCTTCTGCCTTGCTGCCCGGCATGAATTCTCCACGCACCCGGGCAAACTGTCCTTCGCCGACCAACAAATTGGTAGCAGGCACGCGGCAGTTCTCGAAGTGAAAGGTCCCGTTTGTCGCCAGTCGCTGGCTGCATTTTTCGTGGAAGAAGCCGGCCCGGAAGCCGGGCGTGTCGGATGGAACGATGAACACGCTTCCGCCCTCCCGCAGCGACCGTGACGGGTCGGTACGGGCAACCACGAAATAAAGCTTCGCCATGCAGCCATTCGAGATATAGCACTTGGTCCCATTGATGACGTACGAATCGCCATCGCGTACCGCCGTGGTGCGGAAGTCGATGTCCGGCGCGTCGTAGTAGCCCTGATGATCGGAGCCGGCACCTGGCTCGCTGATGGCAATGGCAAGCGTCGCCGCGGGGTCGTCGACGAACGGCGGAATGAATCTGCGTTGTTGCTCGGGCGTCATGGCCTCACCGAGGATGTGGGCCATCTTCCAGCACTGGTCCATGATGACCGCAAACCCGAGGTCGCCGACCGCCAGCTCCTCGCCAATGATGCACATGGTGAGGATGTCGAGCCCGGCTCCGCCAAAGGCTTTTGACACCCCAAGGGTGCGCAGCCCCATCTCGTCAGTCTGACGAATCCAGTCCCAGGGAATGCGCTCGGCGGCAGTGGGCAGCCGGTCCCGCCGAAGCACATCCGGCTTGATCACCTGCTCGGCAAATTCGCGCGCGATCGCGCGCCAGCGAGTCTGTTCTTCAGTCAAACTGAAATCCATTGGAACCCCTTACTGCTTGTCTCGGTCTCGCTTTTGCGGTTCACTTCTTAAAGAAAATCGGCGTTCATCGGCGGCTAATATTTTTTCGCTCTCTATTTTTCTCCAAACAGCGCTTTCGCCGTCTTCGAGCAAACCCACTCGCGCTCACTGGCGGTGAGATTCGGGATCGCGTCCACCGCGCCCATCGGGCTGTCCGGCCCCATGTCGAACGGGTGATCGGTGCCGATCACGACGCGGTCCGCGCCGACCATGTTGATGAGATGGCGCGCCGCCTGCGGGTCGTGCGTGAGCGCGT